>JAJRDJ010000220.1 GCA_028678445.1 Methylococcaceae bacterium | reverse complement strand
GGCAGAATGGACGCCCTTGCCTGATTCCCTGCTTTATGCTCCAGACTGTGTCAGGATCGGAGAGACCTATTACCTGTTCTGGGCCTCTTCCAGCGGTCACCAGTGGGTGGCGCAAAGCGTAACGCCGACCGGGCCTTTCTCGGATATCAAAGAAGTCCGATTGCCGATCAGGCAGATCGACCCGGCGGTGCTGGTGGATGATGATGGAGCGGTCTATTACTACTGGGGACAGTTCCAATGTCACGGAGCGCGCCTCCTGCCGGGGCTGTGCGACATCGATCCAGCCACCTACCAGCCCAAGCTGCTTGACGAGTTGGAACATGGCTTCCACGAAGGCGCTTCAATCCGCAAGATTGGCAGCTTGTATTACCTTGTTTTTGCCGATGTCAGCGGGGGGCGAGCGACCCGCCTGTCATACGCCACTGCCAGCTCACCGCTGGGGCCATTCAGCAAACAGGGCGTCATCATCGATTGCGTGGACTGCGATTTTGAATCCTGGAACAACCACGGCTCCATCGTGGAGTTCAATGGCGATTGGTATGTCTGTTATCATCGTTCATCCATGTGCCGGGAGGGAATGCGACGGCTGTGCATGGAAAAGATCACCATCCACCCTGACGGATCGATCGATCAGGTGGAAATGACGACTCAGGGGCCAGGCGCTCCGTTGCAGCCGGGCACACCGCTCCCCGCCGTGTACGCCTGCCTGCTGCGCGGCAAGGTCCGTATGGATAGCTCGGAACGTTACCTGACCCGCTTCGAGAATGGAAGCGGGGCCGCATACAAGTATTTTGATTTTACGGGCGAGAACCGCTTCCAAGTAACCGGCGCATCGCTTTTTTCGGACTGCCGGCTGCGCCTGCGGCTCGACGCCTGGGATGGCGAGGTATTGGGAGAAGTGGCGCTGCCATGCACCGGCGGTTGGATGACTGGCGGGATCGATGGTTTCGCCAATGTAACCCTGGAGCACCGGCCTGTGTATGGGCGGCACGCCATATTCCTGGAGGCGACCTGCTCTGAAAACCGTTTCTTCAATCTACAGGAGTTTGCTTTTTTATGAATTGATCAAAGTCGAATCCTGTCATTAGAAATTCAAACTATACGTTTCGCGCGGCCGGTTGGAGTTTGCTGGAACTTTCTCATATTAAACTGAGGTAAACTCCTCGAAAATGGCCACCGCGTTTTCGGTCGGGGTGCCGGGCTGGAGAAACTTGGACGGGGCCAGGATGTAGCCACCGCCACGGCTCATTTCCGTCCTGAGGCGGCGAATCTCTGTCATGAGTTCCTGCAGCTTGCCGAACTGGATGATGCTCTGACTGCCCAGTCCACCCATGAAGGTAATCTTGTCGCCCCAGCGCCGCTTCAGCTCATTCGGGTTCATGTCATAGGCCTCGGGCTGCAGGCTCTCGAGAACATCCAACCCGATATCTATGAGTTATCGAAACAATGGGTTGAGACATGCATTACCTTCGCCAAAAAGGACAGAAGAAAATAGGGCTTATCAAGAAACTCATCTCGTCAAAAAATCAGAGGGAACCTATTGACAGCGGGTTAGGCAGATGCTATAATTAATACAAAATTGGTCATACCATTGTACCATTATCACAAAACCTATGGGCATATCTCCCTTCAGTACGATCGATAAAAACCTGCTTTCTGAGAAAATTGCCGCTCAAATACTTCTACTTATAAGAGAACGGCAGTTGAAGCCAGGTGAAAAGCTCCCGCCGGAACGCGAACTGGCGGCTATCCTGCAGGTGAGTCGGACAGCTTTACGAGAAGCTTTCCGGTCTTTGGCAATGATTGGAGCGATCGATTCGCGTCAGGGGGATGGGACATATGTGACATCGCTCGAACCGGAATTACTTTTCGGTCAACTGGAATATGTGGTCGCGCTGAACGAATCAACCTTTGAGAATCTATTCGAGGCCCGCAGAGTTTTGGAAAATGGCATCATCGTTGAATCCGCCGAGAAAATTACCGAAGGTGAACTTGACCTGCTGGAGCAAATAATAGAGAAAATGGAAAACCTCGATCAGGAGAATTTCGCCCAATTCCTGGTTATGGATATTGAATTTCACGAGACGATCATAAAAGCTGCTCAAAATCCCATTTATCTAAGCCCTTACCTGACCCATATCCGCCGGTTAGGGCGGGTGAGTCGAACCATCAATGAGGCTGTCCCCGGCCTGAGAGAGCAAAGCCATCTTGACCACCGGGCCATTTTTGATGCTTTGAAGAAGCACGACCGAGGATTGGCCCGGCAGGCGATGGTCGAGCATATGGATCATATTGCGGCCTTTTTGCACACGATTTCGCCCAATATTAACCTCCTTTCTCCTATAGAGTAGAGGAAATCCATGGATGCACGATCTTTTGTTACGTACCTTTGGCTTCTAAAAATTGGTCACACCACCAAACCGGTTCCGGCTGATGATGCCTGGAGGGTCGCGGCATGAGTCGTAATCGCATCCATCCTCCCGAATCCCGCATCTTCACCGACCCTGCGGAAGAGTACTTCCGACGCACCGGCGCGCGCGTACGGCAAGTGACGGATCAGCCATCGATCCACCATCATCCCTTCTATTACCTGCCGTGCATGGACGACGCAATGACACGGTTGTTCTTCGTCTCGCACCGAACCGGCCGGCCCGAGATCTGGTGCGAGATACGCGCCACCGGAGAGCTGCAGCAGCTTACCAACCAGCCGGACCTCGGCGAGTGGTCGGTGCATCCGTCGCACGACGGCCGTTTCGTCTACTACACAGCGGGGACGGCAGCGTGGCGCGTGTCGTGTGTCGATGGGACGGTCGATCGGTTGCTGGACTTCGGGCCGATGGCGGGGCGCGAGGCCGGCATGGTCGGCGCGGCAATGGGCACAACCAGCCTCAGCCACGACGACCGCTACTGGGCTGTCCCGGTGAAGATCGATACAAGACACCGACTCGTGATCATCGATACTCAGACCGGCAAGCACGAAGAGATTCTCGATTCTGACACGATCGGGCATCCAGAATTCCATCCCTCGGACAACACGCTCCTGCGCTACGCCGGATCGTACAAGCAGCGCATCTGGGTCATCAACCGCGACGGCACAGGCAACCGGCTGGTCTACGACCGCAAACCGCTCGGTAAGCCAAACCAGTATGAGTGGATTGTGCATGAAACCTGGAATCCCAACCACCCTGGCGAGATCATAACCGCGAACTGGCCGCGCGGCTGTATCGGCATCGACGTCGACAGCGGTGCGGTGCGGCCGGTGTGCACGTTCAACGCCTGGCACCCAAGCATTAACCGCCAGGGCACGCTGATGTGCGCCGACACGACTTTCCCGGACATCGGCCTGCAGCTCTTCGATCCACGCGACGGCCTGGGGACGCCGCGCACGCTCTGCTTCCCAGGCGCCACGAACGAGGGCAAACACTGGAACACTGACCACTGCCCGTATGACGACGAGGACTACAAGCAGGGCAAGTGGAAAGTCTACGCGCCGCAACACACCCACCCGCACCCGGCGTTTTCGCCCGACGGAAACTGCGTGGTTTTCACTTCTGACCGCACAGGGCACAGCCAGGTTTACGAAGTTGAGATACCTGAACATGACAAGGAGAAACACCGATGAACAACTGGCAGGAGAATCCGTGGATGGGGGTCTTCGCCGCCACCTTGTGCCCATTTCACGAAGACGAAACGCTCGATAAGGCCGGCCTCCGCGCCTACATCCGCGAGCTGGCCGGCGTTCCTGGGCTCAAGGGACTGGTGCCCAACGGGCACACCGGTGAGATCATGGGCTTGCGCGAAAAGGAGCGCACCGAGGTCACCCGGATCGTGGCCGAAGAGGTGGCGAAGAGCGGCATGCGGCTGAAAGTCATCAGCGGGGTATGCGGCGAAGGCAGCCTTTTGGCTATTGATGATGCGCTCGCGGCAAAACAAGCCGGCGCCGACGGCATCCTGCTAATGCCGCCGCACCACTGGCTGCGCTTCGGTCGCAGCAGCGCCGAGGCGGTCGGCTTCATTGCCGACGTGGCCGAGGGGGCGGACATTGACATCGTCATTCACCAGTATCCCGCCTGGACCAGGGCCGGCTACACGCTCAAGGAAATGCTGGAGATGGTGAAAATTCCGCAGGTTAAGTGCATCAAGATGGGCACGCGCGACATGGCCCGCTGGTTGTGGGATTATGAGCAACTCAAAGCTGCCCGCCCCGACCTGAGCATTATCACCTGCCACGATGAGTACCTGCTTCCGACGCTGCTGGAGGCCGGCGACGGCGCGTTGATCGGTTTCGCCGGCTTCGCTCCCAAACTGATGATCGAGCTGGTCCATGCCTGCCTGGAGGGTGACCTGCCCCGTGCAAAAAAGGCGCAGGAGACAGTCGCCCCGCTGGCGCGGCTGATCTACAACTTTGGCGAACCCAGCAGTGGCGCCCACCAACGGATGAAAGTGGCCAAGTGGCTGCTGGGCGAGATCTCCAGCCCCGTGCTCCGGCGCCCCATGCGTCCCCTACCGGAGGCCGAGGTGCAGCGGCTGCGGGATGGCTTGAACGCGCTGGGGATGAAGACCATTATTTGAAAAGAAACAACCGGCAGTCATCGTTTGTATTCGAAATAGATAAATAAAGGAACATCTGCATGAGCTCCACACTTCCAGTCCCCTCCGAACCCCTCCGTCTCGCCCTCATCGGTGCGGGCGACCGCGCCCAAACCATCTACCAGCCGCTCTGGGAATCGCTCAAGCCCTGGTGCGTGCCGGTGGCGGTGTGCGATCCGGTGGTCGAGAACGGACAGAAACTGGCCGAGACCCTTG
>JAJRDJ010000219.1 GCA_028678445.1 Methylococcaceae bacterium | reverse complement strand
TCGGAGAGCTCGCTCAAATGCTTGCCCACTTTGGGATGCAGCACCGGGCAAACTTCCAGCTCGGCAATGAACGGACTGGAGCGCTCTCGAAATCCGACCAGCACCCTGCCCTTCTTGGCCACATACTTAACTCCCAGCCGTGCCTTGTGACGATAGCCCCAGGAAGGTCCGGTGAGCGGCGGAAACAGGGGAATTTCTTCGAGCTTCGCGACACGCCGGAACTGCTCGACCAGCAGAGACTGTTTCAGCTCGATCTGGGTATCGTCGGCGGCATGCTGGAAGCTGCAGCCGCCGCAGACCCCGAAACTCGGGCAGCGCGGCGCCACTCGGCCAGGGGCGGCGGCATGCAGGCTCTCAACCTTGCCCTCGGCATAATCGCGGCGGCTGTCAGTGTAGACGAAGCTGACGTCTTCTCCCGGCAAGGCGCCATCGATGAAGACCGGCTTGCCATCGACGCGGGCGATGCCGCGCCCGTCATGCGTGAGTGACTCGATCCGGACCCGGACCGGCACTTCCGGCAAAACTCTTCTTTTTCGCTTGAAAGCCATCATCAGCCGCGCCTCATTCCGGAAAGACGCCCGTCGAGAGATAGCGGTCACCACGATCACAGATAATCACGACAATCACGGCATTCTCGACCTCGACGGATAACCGTAGGGCGGCCGCGACTGCACCGCCAGAGGAAATTCCGGCAAATATGCCCTCGCGCATCGCGAGCTGTCGGGACATGGCTTCGGCATCGGCCTGGTCGACCTCCATGATGCGATCGATACGGCTGAAATCGCAGATTTTGGGCAGATATTCCTTCGGCCAGCGGCGAATGCCGGGGATTTTTGAATCCCCCTCCGGTTGCACGCCAATGATGCGGATGGCCGGATTCATTTCCCTCAGGAACGCGGAGGTGCCCATGATGGTGCCGGTGGTGCCCATGGAACTCACAAAATGCGTGACCCTCCCCGCCGTGTCCCGCCAGATTTCGGGACCCGTGCCTTCATAGTGTGCCAAGGGGTTATCGGGGTTGGCGAACTGATCGAGAATGCGGCCCTCGCCGCGCGCTTCCATGGCGCGCGCAAGATCGATGGCGGATTCCATGCTGCCCTTGGCGGGCGTCAGGATGATCTCGGCGCCATAGGCCTTCATGGACGCACGGCGCTCCGCGCTCATGTTTTCCGGCATGATCAGCGTCATGCGGTAGCCCATCAAAGCCGCCGCCATAGCCAGGGCAATGCCGGTATTGCCGCTGGTGGCCTCGATCAGGCGGTCGCCCGGCTTGATCTCGCCCCGTCGCTCGGCGTTCACGATCATGCTCAGGGCTGGCCGGTCCTTCACCGACCCGGCCGGATTATTACCCTCCAGTTTGGCCAGAATGATATTGCTGGTATCGCCCGGCAGGCGCTGCAAGCGGACGAGAGGGGTATTGCCAACGCAATCCTTGAGCGTTTGAAAGGCCGGAGCGAGTATCATCGGAAACGGCTGATCCTGAGGGGAATAGTCAACATAAGGTAAAATCGGTCGGATTCTAACATTTCACGATTCGGGCCATGAACAAACCGGAACTGCTCTCCCCTGCCGGGACACTCAAGAACCTGCGCTACGCCTTCGCTTATGGGGCGGACGCGGTCTATGCGGGGCTGCCCCGATACAGCCTCAGGGTGCGGAACAACGACTTTCTGGAGCAGAACCTCGCGGTGGGCATCACCGAAGCGCATGGGCTGGGCAAGGCGTTTTTCCTGGCCACCAATGTCCTGCCGCATAACCGGAAAATCCGCACCTTCATCCGTGACCTCGCGCCCATTGTCGCCATGGGCCCTGACGCGCTGATCATGGCCGATCCCGGCCTCATCATGATGGCACGGGAGGCCTGGCCGGAGATGCCGATCCATCTCTCGGTGCAGGCGAATACCGTCAATTACGCGGCGGTGCGCTTCTGGCAGTCACTGGGCATCCGGCGCATCATCCTCTCACGGGAGCTATCACTGGAAGAGATCGCCGAAATACGCCAGGAATGCCCGGACATGGAGCTTGAGGTCTTCGTCCATGGGGCACTCTGCATCGCCTATTCCGGCCGTTGCCTGCTGTCGGGCTACTTCAATCACCGCGACCCGAACCAGGGCACCTGCACCAATGCCTGCCGCTGGAAATATGATCTCCAGCCCACCACGGAGAATGCCGAGGGCGATTACGTGCCTGGGGAGTTGCGACTGTCACTCAATGACCTTAACAGCTCCCTGACCGACTGCGGAGATCAGGCGCGGCATCCGCTGGCGGACGATGTCTATTTTCTCGAGGAAGAAAACCGACCCGGCGAATTGATGCCGGTGCTGGAGGATGAGCACGGCACCTACATCATGAACTCCAAGGACCTTCGGGCTATCGAGCATGTGCAGCGGCTGGTCGAAATCGGCGTGGACAGCCTGAAAATCGAAGGCCGGACCAAATCATTCTATTATGTCGCCCGCACGGCGCAGATCTACCGTCAAGCCATCGACGATGCCGTGGCGGGCCGGCCCTTCGATCCGGGGCTGCTTGGCATGCTCGAAAACCTGGCCCAGCGCGGCTACACCGACGGGTTCTATCAACGGCACCACACTGAGGATTATCAGAATTACCTGCGGGGCTATTCCAGCAGTCAGCAGCAACAGTTCGTGGGCGAGATCACCGGCTTCGATTCCGGGACTGGGCAGGCCGAGATTCTGGTCAAGAACAAATTCGCGGTCGGCGACCGCCTCGAACTCATCCTGCCGCAAGGCAACCAGGACATCGTCCTGACCGGCATGACCGACAAGGACGGCCAGTCCCTGCTTGAAGCCCCCGGCGGTGGTTGGGAAGTCCGGATCCACCTGCCCGTCCCGGAGGCAGGACAAGGACTGATTGCCCGTTACCTGTAATGTGACATCCTCTCCCGAGTACATTTCGTTTTTTCACCCACGAAACTCTTCATGACGTTCACAACCCCAGATCTCTGCGATCGCTTTGCTGGCACCCATCACCTGCAAATTGCCGATCCCATGTTCCGCGCATTTGGCGGACATTCCCGTTTTTGCGGTCCAATAACCACCATCAAGGTGTTCGAGGACAACGTCCTGATCCGCCAGACGCTGGAGGAAAAATCGACGGATGGGGTACTCGTGATCGATGGCGGCGGCTCCCACCGGTGCGCCCTGCTCGGCGGCAATCTCAGTCGGCTCGCCTGTGACAATGGCTGGGCCGGCATCATCGTTTATGGCTGTATCCGCGACTCGGTCGAGATCAGCGCCCTGCCCATCGGTATCCGTGCCTTGCACACGCATCCGCTGAAAAGCCACAAGCGGGGCACCGGCGATCGTGACAAACAGATCAGCTTTGCCGGGATCAATTTCCGCACCGGCTTTTATGCCTATGCCGACGAGGACGGGATCGTCGTTTCCGATAACAAGCTGGTGTGAAATGGGAAACCGGCTGACCCGCATTTACACCCGCACTGGCGACACCGGGAGCACCGGACTCGCGGACGGTACGCGTCTCGACAAGGACACCCTCCGCATCCAGCTTTTCGGAGAATTGGATGAACTGAACAGCCACATTGGCGTGGTTCTGGCGCAGGGAGCCCCCGTGGAACTGGCGGCTTGCCTTGGGGAAATCCAGCATCTCCTGTTCGATCTGGGCGGCGACCTCAGCATTTCCGGGCGCTGCAGCCTACTTCCCGGCCATATAACCTGGCTGGAACAGTGGCTGGATTATTTCAACGCCCCGTTGCCGCCTTTGAAGGAATTCATCCTGCCAGGCGGCAATCTGCCGGCGGCGCACGGTCATCTGGCGCGCACGGCCTGCCGCCGGGCTGAACGCACCGCCGTTGCGCTCGGCAAGGTCGAGGACCCCGGCGCCAACACCCTCGCCTTCCTGAATCGCCTGTCGGACTTCCTGTTCGTCGCCTGTCGCGTCATGGCCCGCTTGAATGACGGTCAGGAAGTGCTCTGGCGAACGGCGCGACCCATACCATCACCGCCACATTGATTCCCTCTGCGGGTCGTGCCAGAATTCCCCAGCATTTTACTCAGAGAAAACACAGCCCATGGATATCCTCCTTTCCAACCCCAGAGGTTTTTGCGCCGGCGTCGACCGTGCCATAGATATCGTCGAGCGCGCGATTGAAGTGTTCGGCGCACCCATCTACGTCCGCCACGAAGTCGTGCATAACCGCTATGTGGTGGATGGCCTTCGCGAACGGGGCGCGGTATTCGTCGAGGAACTCTCCGAGGTTCCCGAGAATTCCACCGTGATCTTCAGTGCCCACGGCGTTTCCAAGGTCATTCAGGATGAAGCCCGGCAGCGTGGGCTGCAGGTGTTCGATGCCACCTGCCCGC
>JAJRDJ010000218.1 GCA_028678445.1 Methylococcaceae bacterium | reverse complement strand
TAGACCATCAGAACATGGTTTATCTTGCCAACCGCACCCAGGAACCTGCCGGCAGTGATCCTGACACCTTGACCGTTGGTTGCCCGACGTTTGGGTGATAAGGCCAAATGAGCGGTGGCGCCTTGTCAGTCACTGAATGCTTGAACGGAAAAGCCCACCTGGCGAGCCAAGTGGGCTTTTCCAATATGCCAGGGGATATGATAATCTGCCCTAACCGTGTCCCTGGCAATCGCCAAGACGCAACTTGCGAGATGATTTCTGTCGCATCGGTTTGGTTTGTAGAGTGATGACATGCTGTGACGGCAGGCAACTGTTTGAGAGGGAGGGCGCCCGAATGTCCTGCTGTTGTCTGTTTTTATCAAGGGAGATGCTATGAAGGTTGGCATGACTATCAAGAACCGGTTGCTGCTGACGCTCGGCGTCGTGTTCGTACTCAGCAGTATCTGCATGGGGGTCTATTCTTACCAGAACCAGGCCGCGCAACTGCTGTATCGGTTCGAAGGGTTGGCCGAACAGGAAAACCACCTCTTCGAGACTTTCCTGCAAGCCGATGCCGAAGGATTGCGTCGGGCCCTCTCGGGCCTCAGCCGCCTAGAAACATTTCTCGCCCCGTTTGCGGCCGGGGAGCGGGCCGCCTTGCTGGCGGTGGCGCGGCCCATTTTTGATGAACTCAAGTCCAGGCATGCCATTACCCACATGTACTTCATCTCCCCCGACGGCACAGTTCTACTGCGCGTGCACAAGCCGGAGGAATATGGTGACCACTTGACCCGGGCAACCTATCTGAAAGCCGCCGCCAGCCGGGAAACGGCCAGCGGGCTAGAGATGGGCAAGAATTTCTTTTCACTGCGCTGTGTAACGCCGGTTGTTGTTGACGACAAGTTGCTCGGCTATCTCGAAGTAGCAGAAGAAATCGACCACATTTTTCAACGCATGAAGGAGATCACCGGGCACGACACCGCCCTGTTCCTGCCGCGGGAATATATCGAACGGTTTGATACTAACGTGGCGATCCGGGACAGGAGCGATTTTGCCGTTCTCTATCCGAGCACCACGCATCTGATTCTCCCGCCCGCCCCCAATGCCGACAACTTCCTGCACCAAGGGCTGAATGCGTTTCTGGTAAAGACCGCTGATCAAGGCCAAACCCGCTACATCGTCAGTGCCGGTCCGATCCTGGACGCTTTCGGAGATAAAGCCGGAGTGCTCTTTTCTCAGAAAAACATCACCGAACACTATGCGGCCATATGGCGTGGAATGGTGGTCAGTCTGGCCGTTTTTGCCATAATCCTGGCCGGCGGCATTCTGATTCTCTACCTCTCCATCAGGAAGAGCATGAATTTCTTCCTCGAGGTGCGCAACCATATCCAGACCGTGACCCGCACTTGGGACATCGACCGGCGGCTGGAGGTGACCACGAACGATGAAATCGGCGAGCTCGCCGAAGATCTTAATTGTATGCAGACTGAGATCGGCAAGCTGAAAAGTTCACTGATCCATCAGGCCGAGGAGCTGGCGGCAGCCAACCATGAACTCGAGTCCTTCAGTTACACCCTGTCGCACGATCTGCGGGTACCGCTGACCCGTGCCTATGGAGCCGCCCAGTTAATCGAGGAGAGCTACGGCGATCGCCTCGATGAAACCGGGCGCATGCTCCTCGACAATGTCAGCAAGGGGTGTGAGGGGATGGAGGATCTGATTGAGGCGATCCTGGTCCTAACCAATATCGTTCGCCGGGATCTCAATGGCGAAACTTGCGATCTCGCCGCAATGGCGCGGGACATCACGGAGGAGTTAGCGGTGGTAGAACCGGATCGCAAGGTGACCATCGTTATTCCGGAAGCGCTAATCTGCGAGGGGGACCGGCAACTGCTCAGGGTGGCGCTGAGAAATCTTTTGGAAAACGCTTGGAAATACACCCGCCACGTGGCAGAACCGCGGATCGAGCTCGGCAGACTTGAACAGGAGGGTAAGCCGGCCTTCTATGTCCGGGATAACGGCATCGGTTTCAATATGCAACACGCTGCCAAGCTCTTCACCCCATTCAAGCGACTGCATGACGCCAGCAAGTATCCCGGAACCGGCATCGGCCTGGCCACCGTGCAGAGGATCATCCAGCGGCACGGCGGCACTATCTGGGGTGTTGGCAAGGAGGGCGAGGGCGCCACCTTTTTCTTTACCCTGTCGTGAACGGACGGTTCGACTCTCTAACCCCGATTGACAGTGCTTCCTTCCTGCCATGCGGAGACCCGCTGGTGCTGTGGCCTTTTCCTGCGGGGGCCACCCGGTTTTCGCGGCGGACCACCCCGCTGCTCAATGGCCGTTTGCGCCGGGGTTTTGTGCGGGTAGCGGTAGAGCATTCATCTCGTCACCTTTCTGTCGTCTCGCTGATCAGGCCTTCGGCGGCCCGGCGGCCTGCACTTCGGCCTTGGTCTCCGTGCGCCGCGCCAGCCCCTTGATGAACCCCACCAGCAGCATGACCGACGGCATCAGTTGGACCACCACCAGCAGTGCGCAGAACGCCAGGAAGATCGCAATCAACAGTCCGCTCGAATAGGTCTTGCTGGTGTCCACAGCCCAGGCCGGTACGCTGCTGCCCAGCGCCATCGCCACACTCATTGTCGTCGTCCGCAGGGTTTTCATGATCTCCTCCTTTGCCGCTTTGGTTAAAGGCCGCCGCTTCACTTAAGCAGTCGGGCCGTCTTTGTATTCATGCTGCTTCGCCTTCTCGAAGGCGCACTTCACCACCTGGCGCAGTTCCTCCTCGTCCCCCGGCTGCACCGGCTTGAGTGCATGGTAGAAGATCCCCTCATGGCGCGCCTTGCGCAGCAGCGCCATGGGCAACTCGCTCGCTACCAGGATGATGGTCAGGTCCCGGTTGGCTTTCTTGAGCAGCGGGATCAGCTCTGTGGCCAGCAATTCGTCGAAACGCGTGCTCAACAGCACCACATTCACCGTCTTCTTGAGAATCCCGTACAGGGCGCCGGCTACCGAGGACGGTACGGTCACCTGGTAGCCGGCGTCGATGAACAGCTCTGCCATCTGTTTCCTGGTGGCCAGGTCTTCGTCGGCGATGAGCAGTCCTTGCGTGTTCATGGCGTCCTCCACGGTCCAATCCGATCCATCGCCTACTCGATGGCTTCGGCTTTCTCCTTGCGTCCCGCAAATACCCCCTTGACCATCCCATAGAACAGCAGGCAGGCCGGCACCAGCTGGCTGACGATGATCAGCGCGAAGAAACCGAGAAACAGGTAGCCGAGTAAGCTCACGCCGTCCCCTTCGCCTGTCGGAGCGGCGTAGGCGATGGAAGCGCTGTAGACCATCATCCAAGCAAGTCCTCTCATGGTGTTTTTCATGGCCGCTCTCCTTCCGTTGGGTGTTGGCCGAACTTGCCTTCTTGTTAGTGCATCCTCCATGCCTGAACTTTAGGTTTGTTTGTTATCATTTAACCATTTGAATTTTATGGTTTTGTTTATTCCTCCCAAGCTTGGGCCGGTACGGTCGGGTTCGGGGCGTATATCTAAAACATGCGGCACAATGCCCTTGCGGCTGTGCGGCAGAGCCTGTCCGGCTATGTAATCATCTGAATTGACGATGTTTTTTTGATTGTGGCGGGGGTGTATGGCGGAATCATGCTGTAGCGGCAGAGTTTTATGCGGGTGTAGGGCAGAGTTTCCGATCGTCTGTCAACACCTCATAAGTTTGGTATGGGCAATTTTCACCGGTTATCCGGTTGCTTGGTCCTGAAGATTCTAGTCATGCTTTTGCCAGAGGAACCCT
>JAJRDJ010000217.1 GCA_028678445.1 Methylococcaceae bacterium | reverse complement strand
GTAGTCTGGTGGCCACCAAAGCTGGGATCCACGACATGCAGGTAGGCCAGGTCGCGCTCGCTGAGCTCCCGGGCAACATAGCCAAACAGGGCTTCGGGGTCCGCGTCGCCCATGTCGTTGAAGGCGCCCAAGGGGGAAAGACGGACGCCGACCCGATCCGAGCCACAGACCCGGGATACCGCATCCACTACCTCCAGCAAGAGTCGAGCGCGGTTTTCGATAGAACCGCCATAGGCATCGCTGCGTTGGTTAGTGCTGGAATTGAGAAACTGATCCAACAGGTAACCGTTGGCGGAGTGAACCTCCACCCCATCCAATCCGGCTGACAGCGCGTTTTTCGCCGCCTGCACATATTGCTTGACGATGTCGGGCATTTCGTCAGTTTCAAGGGCACGCGGGGTGACGAATGGAACAAGCTCCGGTTCGCCCCTGGCATTGGTGATAAAGGCCATACCGGTCGGGGGGATGGCGGAGGGCGCCACCGGCAGCGCGCCTTTGGGCTGCAGGGCAGGGTGAGAAACTCGTCCGACATGCCAGAGCTGCATGAAAATCAGGCCATCGGCATCATGCACCGTCTCCGCGATCAGTCGCCAGCCTTCGATCTGTTCCGGCGTGTAGATGCCCGGCGTCCAGGCATAGCCTTGACCCTGCTGTGAGATTTGCGTGGCCTCGCTGATGATCAGACCGGCCCCGGCGCGCTGGGCATAGTAAAAGGCATTCAGTCGGCTGGGGATATTACCTGGCTGCTTGCTTCGGGAGCGGGTTAGAGGCGCCATCACCATCCGGTTCTTCAGGGTATAGGGACCGATTACGTAGCGGGAAAGCAGGGATAAGGTCATGGATGCCTCGGGGTAGTTGGAGACTATTACCAGATCAGATCGTCCGGAATCTGGAATTTCGCGTAGGGATCGTCAGCGGAAGAGGGCTCATTATCAGCGGTGGGTCCGTTAAGAAGAACAAGGACCGAGGCGTCACGCTGACGGATTTTCTCGGCGGTTTCACGTGGAACAAATTCGTATTGCTGGTCGAGTTTCACGATGGCCAGTTGTCCGCGAACGAGCTGGTCACGGAACTTGATTTCCAGATAGAGCTTCTTCACCTTGCCGCAATCCGTAAAATTGAAGGGGACCTCCCCCTCGACCAGCGAAATTCTGTGGGCTTCAATCAGTTGCCGGGCCTGCGCCGCTAACGCCTTTTTCTCCGACTCTTCCTTCCGTTGCTGGTTGAGCAGTCGATCCCGCTCGGTTTTGTCGGCCTGGGCTTGTTGCAGCCGTTGCATTTCATCCGTGCCAGCCGCCTTGCCCTGGCATTTCTGTTCCTTATACTTTTCTTTCTGGGCTTTCTTAACCTGTTTCTCGTTGACCAGCCCGGTCTTCAGCAGTTGGTCGCGTAGTCCTGCCATGATGTGAGTCTCCTTCACGAAAACGCTAAGGGGGCGCGTTTAACGCGGCTTAAGTGGCATTGTCCGTAAGCGGCTGACTTCAGGCAACCTTAATATGTACGATTGCGCGTCAGGGGGAATGCCCGGTTTTCCCATGCTATAGTTCGGCGCCCTTGATGGGTATATTTTTCTAAGCTTTCAAAGATCAAAGGATCCGCAAGATGTACGCCTCAATCTCGAGTGTACCCGCGAACACGCGGCACCTCGTCACCTGCTCGCGTTCGCCAATCCTTCACGATTCCAAGGAACTCCCGCATGCTGTCATATCCAAATATTGATCCCGTTGCGATCAGCCTCGGACCGCTGAAGGTCCATTGGTATGGGCTGATGTACATCATCGGCATCGGCGCCGCTTGGTTCATGGCCAGGCAACGCAGCCGGGAACCCGGCTTCCCCTGGTCCGCCAGCCAGATCGAAGATCTGATTTTCATCTGCGCGATCGGCCTGATGATAGGGGGCCGACTGGGGTACATCTTTTTTTATAACCTTCCGGCCTTTATTCGGGATCCGCTGATGATCATCCGCGTCTGGGAAGGTGGGATGTCGTTTCATGGCGGCATGCTCGGAGCATTTTCCGGCATGTGGATATTCGCGCGTAAGGCGGGGGCCAGGTTCTCGGATGTGACCGACTTCATTGGCCCTCTCGTGCCGCTGGGACTCTTTACCGGGCGGATCGGCAATTTCATCAATGGCGAGTTATGGGGCAAGCCGACGGATGTGCCGTGGGCGATGGTCTTTCCCACCGGCGGGCCGGAACCGCGCCACCCCTCCCAATTGTACGAAGCTTTCCTGGAAGGCATCGTCCTGTTCATCATCCTGCAGTGGTACCGCCGGCAAAATCCTCCCAGAACGGCGGTGAGCGGCATGTTCCTTCTGCTGTATGGGGTTTTCCGCTTTCTGGTCGAGTTCGTCCGTCTGCCCGACGCGCATATCGGCTATCTCGCGTTCGGCTGGCTGACCATGGGCATGGTGCTGACCCTGCCGATGATCGTAGTGGGCGGTTTAATCCTCATGCGTGCCTATGTGCGCAAGGGACTGGTGAGTTAGGAGTTCAGTGTGACGCATCCTGAACTGCAGTATCTGGATTTGTTGCACACGCTGCTGACGGCGGGTGACTTGCGGCAGGATCGCACCGGTGTCGGCACGCTGGCCGTGTTTGGTCATACCCTGCGTTTCGATCTGGCGGAGGGGTTTCCTGTCTTTACCACCAAGCGCATCTTCTGGAAAACCGCCTTTAAGGAGATGCTATGGATGCTGTCCGGCGGGCGTAATATCCGTGAACTCCTGGCGCAGAACGTTCGCATCTGGACTGATTGGCCGTTAAAGAAATACCGGGAAGGGACGGGGGACGATATTCGCCAGGAGGACTTCGAGCGGCGCATTCTCGAGGATGCCGCGTTTGCCGATCGCTGGGGGGATCTCGGCCCGGTGTATGGTTGGCAATGGCGGCGCTGGAAAGCCGAAGATGGCCGCGCGATCGACCAGATAGCGGAAGTCATCGAGGGCTTGAAACAGAATCCCGCCTCGCGCCGCCTGCTGTTCGAAGGCTGGAACGTGGGCGAACTCAACGCCATGGCGCTGCCTCCCTGTCACAAGACGTATCAGTTCTTCGTGTCCAGCGAGGGCCGGCTCTCCGCCGCCCTCATGCAGCGCTCGGCGGATGCCTACCTGGGGCTCGGCTGGAACATTGCCAACCTCGCCCTGCTCACGCATCTGCTGGCCGAACAGTGCGGGTATATGCCGGGCGAAATCGTCTGGTTCGGTTGCGATGTGCACCTGTACCTGAACCACCGGGAGCAGGCGCGTACCCAGATTGCCCGTGAACCGCGCCCGCTGCCCCGACTGGTTATCAAGCGCAAGCCAGCCAGTCTGTTCGAATACACCATCGACGATCTGGAACTCGAAGGCTACGATCCGCACCCGCATATCCCCGCCGACGTAGCGATTTGACTCCGCCTACGGGCTCTTTCGGTATCGCGGCCCGGTAATCTCCGAGCGCTGGCCGCTTACGTCATCATGTCGCGTGGGCACGGCGGGCAAGACCCAAAGCCCGTTTTTCTTCGCGCCTCGCCCATACTAAGGCGCTCGATCACCCAGCCAGAGGGATGAACCATGCGTCGCCTGTTGCTACCGTTGTTCTTGCTGTTTTTCTGCCTGCCCGTTTTTTCAAGGGAAGCACCGCTTCCCCGGCTGGAGTTCTTCTCGCCGCAAGGTTCGGTGAAGAACGTCCGCCAGGTAACGGCACGTTTCTCCACCCCGATGGTGACCCTGGGTGATTCCAGGCTTCCCGCGCCATTTGATGTCGACTGCCCTGAATCCGGCGCAGGTCGTTGGGCTGATCTACGTACCTGGGTGCTGGATTTCGATCGGGACTTGCCTTCAGGCATCGTTTGCCAATTCAGACTCAAAGCGGAGGTCAAGGCGCTGGATGGGAGAACGCTCAACGGTAATCGCCGTTTTGGTTTCGATACGGGCGGTCCAGTCATTCGCGGCTCATTGCCGGATGAAGGCAGCCAGCGCATCGATGAGCGGCAGGTTTTTGTGCTGGCTCTGGATGCCCCGGCTGAACTGGATTCCGTTCGTACGCACGCCCACTGCGAAATGACCGGCCTGGCCGAACAGATCGGGATCGGCATTCTGAGCGGCGATGCCCGTCAGCATGTCTTGAATCAGCGCAGAGCGCTGGGCGACGACTACTTCTACCTCTTATCGCCCGAAGATGCCGAGACGGGATCCAGGCTGCAGGGCGATGCGCTGAAGCAGGCGGAAT
>JAJRDJ010000028.1 GCA_028678445.1 Methylococcaceae bacterium | reverse complement strand
TCCGGTTCGGGTTTCGGCAAGGCTTTTTGCTGCATTACACTGCGCGTGACGACCCACACATAAAAGGCGAACAGGCTGGGCTGCAGGGTGACGGCAATGCCGTTGGCATTCAGTTCGCGTGTCGCGTGCGGACCGCTTGATGACCAGCTCCGGCGGCTGGTTGGCGCGGCGGGCGAAATCGATGGTTTCGCTAAACCCCGCCTGCCCGTTGAGCAGGCGTCCGGGAATATCGTCGCGCAAGCGGATGAAGGGAATCTCGGCCAGGACGACCTCGGCTTGCGAGGCATCCAAAGGGCGATTCTCGCGGGTGTAAATGATCTGGCTGGTGGGCGTGGGGTAGAAGAAATCGGGGTTGTCCTCGTAGTCCGGCGTTACCAGCACATGCGAGAGGCGGTCTTGCTGCCGCCCGAACAGCGACAGGGCATAGCCCGCGTAATAGCCCATGGTCTTGCGCCCCCCGGCGATGGAGACATGCAGGGCCGCTTCCGGGTCCAGCGTGTATTGGCGTATGGCCTTCGTGATGTGGTCGGCCAGAGACTCGTTCTCCCGCGGGGTGCGGATGTCGTCCAGTTGATTGCCGCCGCGACCGGTGACCACATGAATGCTTGCGGCGTCGAAGGCGATTTCCGGCAAGCCGTAATCCCGGCGCAAGCGATGAAACTGTCCGCCCTCCGGGTGCAGCAGGGTCAGCCGCGCCCGATGGGCGCCTTCCCGGGTGGTCAACAGGTGGATTTCGGTGGGGACGAACCTCGGTACGCCGGCAACGGCCAGCGCATGGAGGGTTTCCGTCAGGATTTGCGGGCTGAGGCCACACACGGCGACCAGGATTCGGCGGGGGAATGTTGCCGGGGAATGGTGCATGGCTGCGATCCGGTTTTGCGTTGCATGGCAGTGTAACGAGTCCCCACGGCACTTTGGCCTGTGACAACTTTGTCAAAAGGTCAAGTTGACTGATCAGCCACCGGTCGCCAGAATACCGCCTTTTGCCGAAAGGCTTGCCGGGCACTTTGGCGGAACATGCAGCAGCACTTCCACAGCGATGACGTCCTGATTTCGATACGCGGTCTGTCGTTCGGGTGGGGCAAGCGGAAGATTTTTGAGAACGTCAGTCTGGACATCCCTCGGCACCGGATTACCGCCATCATGGGGCCGAGCGGCACGGGCAAGACCACCCTTTTGAAGCTGATCGGCGGCCAGTTGCGGCCCGATCGTGGCACCATCCATGTCGACGGGCAGAATGTCCACGAACTTGGGCTCCGCCAGCTCTATGAGTTGCGCAAACGCATGGGGATGCTGTTCCAGAGTGGGGCACTCCTGACGGATATCAGCGTCTTCGAAAACGTGGCCTTTCCCCTGCGCGAGCATACCCGCTTGCCCGAATCGATGATCCGCACCCTGGTGCTGATGAAGCTCGAGGCCGTTGGTCTGCGCGGTGCGCGCGAGCTGATGCCGGCTCAGCTTTCGGGCGGTATGGCCCGCCGTGTCGCGCTGGCGAGGGCCATTGCGCTGGACCCGATGATGCTGATGTACGATGAACCCTTTACCGGGCAGGACCCGATTTCGATGGGGGTGCTGGTGAAGCTGATTCATGATCTCAATAAGGAGTTGGGTCTGACCAGTATCGTGGTTTCGCATGATGTGAAGGAAACCGCCGCCATCGCCGACTTCATTTATCTCGTCTCCGGCGGCAAGGTCGTCGGCGAGGGAACCCCTGAGGAGCTCGCGGCGGCGGATTCCCCCTGGATCGATCAGTTCATGCACGGCGCGCCCGATGGCCCCGTGCCTTTCCACTACCCGGCGGAAGATTACCTTGTCGACCTGATGGGCGCCGCCGCCTGATCCGAATGCCATGACCGACCCTGCATGCTAGATATTTTCCAGAGGCTCGGCCATGAGACTTTGAAGTCCTTGCGGAAACTGGGGCGGGGGCATCTGTTCCTGGTGCAGGTTCTGCGCGGTTGCGCCGATCTGGTACGGCGCCCGCGCCTGCTCATCGCACAGGTCTACTCGGTGGGCGTCCTGAGCATTCTGTTGATCGCCGTGTCCGGGCTGTTCGTGGGTATGGTGCTGGCGCTGCAGGGCTACAACGTGCTCTCCGATTTTGGCGCGGAGGATTCATTGGGCGTGATGGTGGCGGCCTCGCTGGTCCGTGAGTTGGGGCCGGTGGTGGCCGCGCTTTTGTTCTCGGGGCGTGCGGGATCGGCCCTGACAGCTGAAATCGGCCTGATGAAGGCGACCGAGCAATTGTCCGGCATGGAAATGATGGCGGTCGATCCGGTGCGGCGCATCATTGCCCCGCGCTTTTTTGCGGGGGTGCTGTCCTTGCCGCTGCTGGCCGGGCTGTTCACCGCGGTGGGCGTCATCGGTGGCTATTTTGTCGGCGTTGGCCTGCTGGGGGTGGATCAGGGACCGTTCTGGTCACAAATGCAGGCGAAGATTGATTTTTATGATGACACCGTCAATGGGTTCATCAAGAGTCTGGTGTTCGGCGTTATTGTTACCTGGATTGCCCTGTTCGAGGGTCATGATGCGATTCCGACCGCCGAGGGCGTCAGCCGGGCGACGACCCGCTCGGTGGTGCATTCGGCCTTTGCCGTGCTCGGTTCGGATTTTGTGCTTACCGCCTTAATGTTTGGGGATTGATTGATGCAGGCCTCCAAGACGATTGAAATTTGGGTCGGCGTGTTTGTCGCGCTAGGGCTGCTCGGGCTGTTCTTCGTGGCCATGCAGGTCAGTAATCTGGGCGAATTCCGGACGGCCAAGGGCAGTTACATCGTGAAGGCTCACTTCGGTAACATCGGCGGCTTGCGGGTGCGGGCGCCCGTGTCCATGGCCGGTGTCACGGTCGGGCGGGTCGAGCGCATTTCGTTTGATGACCAGCGCTACGAAGCGGTGGTGGATATGCGCATTGACCCGAGCTATCGTTCCCTGCCGGAAGACACCAGTGCCAGCATCCTGACGGCGGGATTGCTCGGCGAGCAGTATGTAGGCCTCTCCCCGGGTGGTTCTGAGGATTACCTCAAGGACGGCGACGAGATCGAGTTGACGCAATCCGCCATGGTGCTCGAGCAACTGATCAGCCGCTTCCTGTTCAACAAGGCGGAAGAAGGGAAGGGCGAGAAGACCTCGGCGGCGGAACCACCGGCCGCGAAGCCGGCGGCACGGGCGGACAGGGTGACGCCCGTGAAGGTGGCATCCCCGAAGCCCGCGGCGACGGCCAAGGCGCCAAAAAAACTCCAGCCCTTGAGCCGCCAGACGGGCGAAGCCAAGCCCGGGGGACCGGCCCGGAAGACGCCAGCCGAAGCCAAATCCGCAAAGCACTGAGCCCTCCGCGAAACCCAACCGGCCTGATCATGGCAATCGAATCCATTGAGTTCACGGGAAGCGCAGCGCGGGGTGAATTCGTCCTCTCCGGAATGCTGACGTTTTCTACCGCTTCGGCGGCACTGAAGGCGGCGGCTCCTCTGTTTCGTGAAGCCACATCGCTCCGGTTCGATTTGTCGGGCGTGATCCGGGCGGACAGCGCGGGTGTGGGTTTGCTGATCGAATGGCTGCGCATGGCGCGCGACAGCGGCTGTCAATTACGCTATGCGCACATTCCGGAATCCCTGCGGGCCATCATGCGGGTGGGAGGGGTAGAGGACATGCTGCCCATCGAGCGCGCCTGATGCCCCCTCACTCACTATAAATAATTCAACGAGACGACCTGATGGATAAACTCATGATTACCGGCGGTGCCCCGCTCAATGGCGAGTTGCGCGTTTCGGGGGCCAAAAATGCCGCCCTGCCGATTCTGGCCGGGACACTGCTGTCCGAGACCCCGGTGACAGTCGGCAATGTGCCGCATTTGCTGGATATCACCACGACCATGGAATTGCTGGGCCGCATGGGCATCGGTCTGACCGTGGACGAAAAGCTGAATATCGAGGTGGATACCCGCACCATCCAGAGCTATGTCGCGCCATATGATCTCGTCAAGACCATGCGGGCATCCATTCTGGTATTGGGTCCTTTGGTCGCCCGTTTCGGCCAGGCCGAAGTGTCACTGCCCGGGGGCTGCGCCATCGGTGGCCGCCCGGTCAACCTGCATCTGCAGGGCCTGACCCAGATGGGCGCCGACATCAGCGTCAGAAATGGCTACATTCACGCGAGCGCGAAACGTCTCAAGGGCTGCCGGCTGGTACTCGACATGGTGACCGTGACCGGGACCGAAAATCTGATGATGGCGGCCACGCTGGCCGAGGGAACGACCATCATAGAGAACGCGGCGCGTGAGCCGGAAGTGGTCGATCTGGCCCACTTCCTCAACATGATGGGGGCGAAAATCCATGGCGCGGGCACCGATATCCTGGAAATCGAAGGTGTGCAATCGCTGTCCGCCGGGGGCAAGGATTACCGGGTCATGCCGGACCGGATCGAGGCCGGCACCTATCTGGTGGCGGCCGCGATGACGGGCGGCAAGATCAAGCTCAAGGATGCCAGGTCCGACATCCTTGACTCGGTGTTGCAGAAGCTGCGCGAGGCGGGGGCGAAAATCACCTGTACCGAGGACACCATCGAACTGGATATGGGCGGTGTGCGACCGCATTCGGTATCTCTCAGGACAGCGCCTTATCCGGCCTTCCCCACGGACATGCAGGCGCAGTTCATGGCCCTCAACGCCGTGGCGGACGGGGTTTCGGTGATCACCGAAACCATCTTTGAAAACCGTTTCATGCACGTCCAGGAAATGCAGCGCATGGGCGCCGATATCACGGTGGAATCCCACACGGCCATCATCCGCGGCAAACCTTTGCTGAACGGGGCTCAGGTCATGGCGACTGATTTGCGCGCCTCGGCCAGTCTCGTCCTCGCGGGGCTGGTGGCGGAAGGCCAGACAGTCGTCGACCGCATCTACCACATCGATCGCGGTTACGAGTGCATCGAGGAGAAACTCTCGCAACTCGGCGCGGAAATCCGCCGCGTCCCCCAGTAATGCGGGTCCGGCCATGCTGACGCTGGCCCTCTCGAAAGGGCGGATTTATGACGAAGCCTTAGCCTTGCTGGGCCGTATCGGCATTGAACCCACCGTGGACCCGGACAAGAGCCGCAAGCTGGTGCTGCCGTCCAATCGTGATGGGTTGCAGTTCCTGATCATTCGCGCCAGCGATGTGCCGACCTATGTCGACTATGGCGCCGCCGACCTCGGGATTGCCGGCAAGGATGTGCTGGCCGAATACGATACCAGTGGGCTGTATGAACCATTGGACCTCGGGATCGCACGCTGCCGTCTGATGACGGCGGGGCCGCCGGGTATGCATTTCAAGGCGGGTTCAAGGCCGCGTGTCGCGACCAAATACGTGAAGACGGCACACCGGTATTTCGCCAATCAGGGCATCCAGGCCGAGATCATCAAGCTTTACGGCTCGATGGAGCTGGCGCCGCTGGTGGGCCTCGCCGACTGCATCGTGGACGTGGTGGACACCGGCAAAACCCTCAAGGCGAATGGTCTTGAGCCGCAAGAGCTGATCATGGACGTGAGCAGCCGGCTGATCCTCAACAAGGCCGCGATGAAAATGAAGCATGCCGAAGTCACGGGTTTTATCGCCGAGCTGAAGCAGGCACTGGCCCAGAGTTAAACAGGGACACCCATGACCGGAATAACCCTTCGCCGGCTCGATGCCGAGCACCCCGATTTCGAGAACCAACTGACGGCCCTGCTGGCCTGGGACGAGTCGGCCGATGCCGACATTCATGACCGCGTCGCCGGCATCATCCGCGAGGTTCGCCAACGGGGCGATGCCGCCGTATTGGAGCTGACGCGGCGTTTCGATCATTTCGCACCGGAGCGCATGGCTGACCTGGAGCTATCCCGGGAGGACTTGCGCTCCGCCTGGGACGGCCTGACACCCGAATTGGCGCTGGCCCTGGAAACGGCGGCCGGGCGGATTCGCGCCTATGCCGAACGGCAGAAACTGGCTTCCTGGCGCTATACCGAGGCCGATGGCACGGTGCTGGGGCAGCAGGTCGCGCCACTGGACCGGGTCGGCATTTACGTACCCGGCGGTAAAGCGGCCTACCCATCCTCGGTGTTGATGAATGCTATTCCCGCGCACGTGGCGGGCGTTCGCGACATCATCATGGTGACGCCGACGCCGGCCGGTGAACTCAATCCGCTGGTGTTGGCGGCGGCGCATCTGGCCGGGGTGGACCGGGTGTTTCGAATCGGCGGCGCGCAGGCGGTCGCGGCCCTGGCGTATGGCACCGGCACCATTCCGCGCGTGGACAAGATTGTCGGGCCGGGCAATATTTACGTGGCCACGGCCAAGAAACTGGTATTCGGCCAGGTGGGCATCGACATGGTTGCCGGGCCTTCGGAAATCCTGGTCATCGCGGATGGCGAGACCCACCCGGACTGGATTGCCATGGACCTCTTCTCACAGGCCGAGCACGACGAGGATGCGCAGTCCATACTCATCGCGACGAGTCCGGCATTTCTCGATGCCGTCGAAGCCAGCATCCGGCGCCTGCTGCCGGGCATGGAACGGGCCGAAGTCATCCGGGCTTCGCTGCTCGGCCGTGGTGCCCTGATCGCCGTGCCCGATCTCGAAGTGGCGGCTGAAGTCGCCAATCGCATCGCGCCCGAGCATCTGGAGCTTTCCGTGGCCGATCCGGAGTCCCTGGCCGGGCGGATCCGTCACGCCGGCGCCATTTTCATGGGCCGCCACACCGCCGAGGCGCTGGGGGATTATTGTGCCGGACCCAATCATGTGTTGCCGACGTCCGGTACGGCACGCTTCTCCTCGCCTTTGGGTGTCTACGACTTCCAGAAGCGTTCCAGCCTTATTTTCTGCTCGCCCATGGGCTCGGCCACGCTGGCGAGAACCGCGTCCATTCTCGCGCGTGGCGAGGGCCTCACCGCGCATGCGCGTTCCGCCGAGTACCGGATTCCCGGGTCATGACGAAGTGCACGCAGCGGATCGAGGCGTTGTTGCGGCCCGAGGTGCGGGCGCTGTCGGCTTATCACGTACCGGACTCGAAGGGATTCATTAAGCTCGATGCCATGGAGAATCCCTATGGTTGGCCAAAGGACACGGTCGATTTGTGGCTGGAACAACTGCGTGGCGCCGAGCCGAACCGATATCCGGATCCCGTCTGCGCGGCACTCAAAGCGGCGCTGAAAGCCGCCAATGGCATCCCGCAAGGCGCGGAACTGCTCTTGGGTAATGGGTCCGACGAGATAATCCAGATCCTGCTCATGGCCCTCAGGCCCGGCGGCACGGTGATGGCGCCTGAACCCACCTTTGTGATGTACCGGCAGATCAGTCTGAGCCTGGGTTTGCCATTCATCGGAGTGCCGCTGCGGGCGGAGGACTTTTCGCTGGATATCGAGCAGTTCTGCGCGGCGATCGAGCGCCATCAGCCGTCCATCATCTTTCTGGCCTACCCCAACAATCCCACCGGCAATCTGTTCGACCCGAGCGTCATAGAGCGCATCCTGGCGCTGGCGCCGGGTCTCGTCGTGGTGGATGAAGCCTATGCGCCCTACGCCGGAGCCAGCTTCATGGGGCAGGTGGGCGGTCATGAGCATCTCCTGGTAATGCGGACCCTGTCCAAGCTGGGGCTGGCTGGCCTGCGGTTGGGATTCATGGCGGGACCGCCGGAGTGGATCGCGGAGTTCGACAAGGTTCGGCTGCCTTATAACATCAATGTTCTGACCCGGATCAGCGCCGAATTCGCGCTGGCACGGCACGAGGTTTTCGCTGCCCAGGTCGAGGATATTCTCCGTGATCGATGCACACTGATGGCCGAACTGAAAACCATCGATGCTATCCAGGTCTATGAGAGTCGCGCCAATTTCATCTTGCTTCGCCTGCTCCGGCACGATGCCACGGCGGTCTTCGCGGCACTCAAGGCGGCAGGCGTGCTCATAAAGAATCTTCACCCCAATGGCGGACTGCTGGCCCAGTGCCTGCGGGTGACGGTGGGGACCCCACCGGAAAACCGGCGGTTTCTGGCGGCATTCAGGCAGGCGCTGGAAGAGCTTTCCTGAGGGTTTCGGTTATCCGGAGCAATCATCATGAAGATGCCGCCACCTAGCGGCTTGGTCATATGGCAGGCAAGCTGTTCGGATGTCCGTTTTTTCTTGACCCTGAAGGCGTTCTCCCACAAAATCCCCAGCTTCGCGAGTGACACAGAAACACTGTGTTTCTAACCAGGGTCGGCAGGGTTCAAACCGCAAGGGAAGAACCCGTTCCACTGATCCATCCCCCTGTAATGGAGTATTTGTATATGAGTGGCGTGGATAATGACAAACGCCGATTTCTGACGAAGACGGCCACGGTAGTAGGAGCTGTCGGGGTAGGCTTTCTGGCCGTGCCATTCGTATCTTCAATGCGCCCTAGCGCCAAGGCCGAAGCCATGGGGGCCCCCGTTGAAGTCGATATCGAGAAACTAGAGCCAGGACAGCGCATCGTGGTCATGTGGCGCGGTAAACCGGTGTGGGTGGTCAGGAGAACTCAGGAAGCGCTGGCCAGTCTGGCCGAGCTCGATAGTGTCGTTCTGGATCCCATGTCCGACCAGTCCGAACAGCCGCAATCGAGCAAGAATGAAGGCCGCTCCATCAAGCCGGAGTTTTTTGTGGCCGTCGGCATCTGCACCCATCTGGGGTGTTCGCCGGTGTACCGGCCGGATATCGGGCCCGCCGATCTTGGCGCCGACTGGAAAGGCGGATTCTTCTGCCCCTGCCATGGTTCCAAGTTCGATTTCGCCGGGCGTGTTTACAAGGGCGTACCGGCACCAGTGAATCTGGAAGTTCCACCCTACTATTACACGAGCGATACCCGCATCGTGGTCGGGCTTGACGGGGAGAAAGCATAAATGAGTTCCAAACAAGGTCATTCCTTCCGCGAGTGGCTGGATGAGCGATTGCCGGTCACTAAATTCTTTGAAGACCAGCTACTGAAGTATTACGCGCCTAAGAACTTCAATTTCCTGTATTTTTTCGGGTCTCTGGCACTGCTCGTGCTGGTCAATCAAATCGTGACCGGTATCGTGCTGACGATGCACTACAAGCCCGCGGCCGAACTGGCCTTCGATTCGGTCGAATACATCATGCGTGATGTGGACTGGGGCTGGCTGTTGCGTTACCTGCACTCGACGGGCGCATCGCTGTTCTTTATCGTGATTTATATGCACATGTTCCGGGCCATCTTTTATGGTTCGTTCAAGAAGCCGCGTGAACTGCTGTGGCTCTTCGGCATGGTCATTTTTGTGCTGCTGATGGCCGAAGCTTTTATGGGCTATCTGCTGCCCTGGGGTCAGATGTCCTACTGGGGCGCCCAGGTCATCATCTCGCTGTTCGGCGCCATTCCGGTGATCGGAGAAGATCTCGCGGTTTGGATACGCGGGGATTACGTCATTGCCGATGCAACCCTCAATCGCTTCTTCGCCCTGCATGTGATCGCCGTACCGCTGGCGATTCTGGGGCTGGTGGTGTTGCATCTCGCCGCGCTCAGAACTACCGGGTCCAATAACCCGGATGGGATCGAGATCAAGAAGAACCTGAACCTGGCGGGTATTCCCAGGGATGGCATTCCCTTCCATCCTTATTACACGGTCAAGGACCTGTATGTGGCGGGACTCTTCATCACCATTTTTGCTTACATCGTTTTCTACACACCAGAGATGGGCGGGATGTTCCTTGAGCATCCCAATTTTGACCCGGCCGACCCGATGAAAACGCCGGAACATATTCAGCCGGTATGGTACTTCGCCCCGTACTATTCGATCTTGCGGGCAATCCCCAGCAAGCTGGGCGGTGTCATAGGCATGGGTGCGTCCATCGTGGTGCTTTTCCTGCTGCCCTGGCTTGATCGGTGCCCCGTCAAGTCCATTCGCTACCGCAGCCCGCTGTTCAAGCTTGCGCTGACCGCCTTCGTGCTCAGCTTCCTGGGGCTGGGTGTATTGGGCACCAAGCCGGTAACCGAACTCTACACACTGATGGCGCGTGTATTCTCGGTGGTGTACTTCTCGTTCTTCCTCTTGCTGCCGGTCTTTTCCTCGGTTGAAATCACCAAACCCGTGCCGGACCGGGTCAGGGAACCCATCCTCCCGCTGGCCAAGCGTGAAGGTTTCCAGTGGCGGCTGATTGAGGAGGGCATTAAGGCTCTTCAGCATTCGCCGCTTTACGTTGGTATCAAAGGAGCATTGTCCAGGATGCTCGGGAAAATCTCGGGAAGCTAACCAACATGAAAAAGGCACTTACCATACTCCTGATGTGCGGACTATCGTTCGTATGCAGGGCCGAGTCAGGATCCTTCATCAAACAGGTTGATGTCGATGTATTCGACCAGCTTTCGGTTATCCGCGGAGCAGGTTACTTCGCGAATTACTGCCTGGGCTGTCACGGTCTCAAACAAATACGGTATTCACGCATTGCCAATGACCTGAAGATCAACGAAGCCCAGCTCCGCGAAACCTTCCTCTTTGGCGATGCGAAAATTCATGAATCCGTGCACACGGCGATGACAGCCGAAAGCGCCGCCATTTCATTCGGGGTTGCGCCACCTGATCTCTCACTGGTCATCCGGTCACGGGGAGCCGATTGGGTCTACAGTTATCTTCGGGGTTTTTACACGGATACCAAGCGTCCGTTTGGGGTCAACAACCTGTTGGTTCCCAATGTTGCAATGCCTAATGTCCTATGGGAGTTGCAAGGCCCGCAGGAAGCGGTGCTTGACCGCGTCGATGGCAAGCTTGAAATCGTGGGAGTCAAGAGTTCCGGGCGTGGCAAGCTGACCGAACGTGAGTTCGATCATGCCGTGAACGACTTGGTCAACTTCCTCGCTTATGTTGCCGAGCCGTCCACTCTTCAGCGTATTCCCCTGGGCAAATACGTCATCGTATTCCTGTTATTCCTGACCTATATCTTCTACCGCTTGAAGCAGGAATACTGGAAAGATATCGATTGATGACCCACAGTGCTGGCGAAACCGGGTAACCATTCTCGTTTCGCCAGTGCCTATCCTCACCGGGATTGCAGCCGATGGTTGCCTGTCAGATGGCATACACCACGCATCATCTCTGCTAGAGCCTGCCCATGAGTTCATTGAAACCCTACCTGATCAGGGCGATCTACGAATGGATCGTCGATAACCATTTCACGCCTTATCTTCTTGTCAATGCCGAGACGGAAGGGGCGGTTGTCCCTAGAGCGTTCGTTCAGGAGGGTCGCATCGTCCTGAATCTTCGTCCGGAAGCCGTGCAGCATTTGTCGATGGGGAATGACAGTATAGCCTTCAATGCCCGCTTCAGTGGCAAGCCCATGCAGGTGGATGTCCCCATCCGTGCCGTGCTGGCGCTTTATGCCCAGGAGAATGGCCGCGGCATGATTTTCGATGAAGAAGAGGAGGGTGAAGACACGACTCCGCCCCCCGAGCCAGAAGGGCCCGCTCCGGAGCCCAAAAAACGACCGGTCTTGCGGGTAGTGAAATAACGCCGGAAAGGATTCTTTCCTTTCACCTCCAATCTTCGCGGCATGACGAGAGGCGGAGGAAAAGAACCGCTTCTGTATAACGACCCAGTAGGCTTTAAACCATGCCGGTTCGTTCGTGCAACTGTCCTGCTAGGCGAATCGAGCGCCCCTGGAAGCGGCAATGCGCATTCTCAGGGCATTGAGCTTAATGAAACCCTCCGCATCCTTCTGGTTGTAGGCGCCCTTGTCATCCTCGAAGGTGGCGATGTTGGTGTCAAATAGGCTGTTGTGGACGGATTTTCGGCCGACTACCGACACGTTGCCTTTGTAAAGTTTCAAGCGCACCTCGCCATTCACATGGGTCTGCGAGCCATCGATCATCTCCTGCAGCAGGATGCGTTCGGGACTCCACCAATAGCCGTTGTATATGAGGCTGGCGTAGCGGGGCATCAGTTCATCCTTCAGATGAGCCACCTCGCGGTCCAGCGTCAATGATTCGATGGCGCGATGGGCCTTGAGCATAATGGTGCCGCCGGGCGTTTCATAGCAGCCTCTTGACTTCATCCCGACGTAGCGGTTTTCGACGATATCCAGCCGGCCGATGCCGTTGGCGCCGCCCAACTTGTTGAGACGCTCGAGCACCGTGGCCGGGGTTAGCCGCACGCCGTTGATGCCGACGATATCACCCCGTTCGAAAGCCAGTTCGACATAGATCGGCTGATCGGGTGCGGCTTCCGGGGAAACACTCCAGCGCCACATGTCTTCCTCGGGTTCAGCCCACGGGTCTTCAAGAATTCCCCCCTCATAAGAAATATGCAGGAGGTTGGCGTCCATCGAATAGGGTGACGCTTTGCCGCGCTTCATCTCGATGGGGATGCCATGGGTTTCGGCATAAGCCATGAGTGTGTCGCGGGAAGTCAGGTCCCATTCGCGCCAGGGGGCGATCACCTTGATGTCCGGCTTGAGGGCATAAGCGCCCAACTCAAAGCGGACCTGATCGTTCCCTTTCCCGGTAGCGCCATGACAAATGGCATCGCAGCCGGTTGCGTTGACGATCTCGATGAGACGCTTGGCAATCAGCGGCCGGGCAATTGAGGTGCCCAGGAGGTATTCGCCTTCGTAAATCGTGTTCGCCCGGAACATCGGGAACACGAAATCGCGCACAAATTCTTCCGTCAGATCATCGATATAGATTTCCTTGATCCCCATGGCCTGAGCCTTTGCGCGGGCGGGTTCCACTTCCTCGCCCTGGCCGATGTCCGCCGTGAAGGTCACGATCTCGCAGCCATAGGTTTCTCGCAACCATTGCAAAATGACGGAGGTGTCGAGGCCTCCGGAATAGGCTAGGGCAACTTTCTTGACGGTCGAATTGGACATGGGGCTTCTCTTGAGTGTTAAATCGAACTGGAAATTATAAGCCCTGCCGGAGGGTTCTGGCAGGCTGAAGAAGGAGGGTTAGGGCTCGGATCTTCCGGGTTCCCAGGCTGAAGGGCCTTGTTCTATGGAGAAACAGCACCTCATGGCGCGCTTGGTATTTCCGCAAAGCGGGCTTTACGTGATCACACGCGACACTGCGGATCATCGTGGAGAATTGGTGAAAGAGGTGGCCGCCGCCCTCCGTGGCGGTGCGGCGGTCATTCAATATCGGGCCAAACGTCCTCTTGATCCTTTGGGTGAGGCGAAAGCCTTGCTGGGGCTATGCCGGCAGGCCTCGATTCCCCTGATCATCAACGACGATCTGGAGCTGGCTGCCGGGATTGGCGCCGATGGGGTGCATCTCGGCCGGGACGATGGTTCGCCGGCAGTGGCCAGGCAACGGCTGGGGCCTGAGGCCATTATCGGCGTGTCCTGCTACGACTCGGTTGAGCGGGCCATTCAAGCGGTCGAGGAAGGAGCCGATTACGTGGCATTCGGCCGGTTCTTTCCTTCCGCCACCAAACCCGGCGCACCCTGTGCGCATCTCGAAACCCTGACTCTGGCCCGGCAACAGGTGAGGGTCCCGCTGGTGGCCATTGGTGGCATCACCCTCGACAATGGCGGCACGTTGCTGGCCGCCGGCGCCGACCTGCTGGCGGTTGTCGAAGGCGTGTTTGGAGGGGATGACCCGGAAGCCGCCGTGCGCGGATTCCGGGATTTGTGGGTTAGGGAAACAGCCGGCCTGGGGATCAATCCCAGTTGAGTGCGCCGCCGGTCTGATATTCGGTGACGCGGGTTTCGAAGAAGTTCTTTTCTTTCTTGAGATCAAGGATTTCGCTCATCCATGGGAACGGGTTCTGAGCATCCGGGTATTGCTCGGGGAGCCCAATCTGGTGGCAGCGGCGGTTGGCGATGTATTTCAGGTATTCCTCGAACATGGGCGCATTCAGACCCAGCACACCCCGGGGCATCGTGTCATGGGCATACTGGATTTCGATTTCGACGGCATCCGTGACCAGATCGATGATTTCCTGCTGGAAATTCGATCCCCATAAATGCGGGTTCTCGATCTTGATCTGGTTGATCACATCGATGCCGAAATTCATGTGCATCGATTCATCGCGCAGAATGTACTGAAACTGCTCGGCCGTCCCGGTCATCTTGTTCCGACGGCCCATGGAGAGAATCTGGGTGAATCCAACGTAGAAGAAAATGCCCTCGAAGATGACGTAGAAAGCGATCAGGTCGCGAAGCAGGCGCTGGTCGGCTTCCGGTGTGCCCGTGCAGAACGTCGGGTCACCGAGTGACTGCGTGAAGGGCAGGGCCCATTCCGCCTTGCGGGCCACGGCGGGCAGCTCGCGGTACATGTTGAACACCTCGCCCTCATCCATGCCGAGGGATTCCACTACATACTGATAGGCATGCGTGTGCAGAGCTTCCTCGAAAGCCTGGCGCAGGAGGTACTGGCGGCATTCCGGGTTGGTGATATGGCGATAGACCGCCAGCACCAGGTTATTGGCGACCAGGGAATCAGCGGTCGAGAAGAAACCGAGGTTGCGCTTGATGATGATTCGCTCGTCTTCGGTGAGCCCATCCGCGCTTTTCCACAGCGCGATATCCGCGTTCATGTTGATTTCCTGGGGCATCCAGTGGTTCGCACAGGCGTCCAGATACTTTTGCCAGGCCCATGTATATTTGAACGGGACCAGCTGATTGAGGTCAGCTCGGCAGTTGATAATTTTTTTGTCGTCGACCTGAATTCGCTTGGCGCCGATTTCAATGCTTTCGAGTCCGGTTGCGCCATGCTGGGTGGGTTGTCGCGTTGACAAAGCCAGCGTGGGCTTGGCTGTTAACCCCGCCGCTGGCAAGGCTGCATATAGCGGCAAGTCACCAGGCACGACAGGAGGTGCCTTCGGCGTGGCTTGAGTCGTCATTCCGGTCAGTGGGTCATCCCAGTTCAGCATGGTCCGCTCTCCTTTTGCGATTATCGATGGGTAGGGGGAATACTGGCGCAATCGCCGGTCGTCAGATAGCAATCGAAGCCCATATATTGTGCCTGTATTATTTTTAAATACAAGATATGGTAATGAGGCTCATGCCGGATGATCTTGCATCCGAAGGGGGCTTGTAGCGGAAGTCGGGGGGTTGATGCCGAGAAGAGCGGGACTGCGGCAGTCGCGAAGGCGGTCACGGAGTCAGGGGCTGACCCCAACAGGGTCCATTCAGGGTGGCCAAGGCAGGAGACTGGCGGGCCGGCTTATCCCAAGCCGGCCCGCGTAGTAGAGAATAATTCAGCGCGGGAGTTCGGTCGTACCCATCAGGTATTCATCCACGGCGCGAGCGCATTGACGCCCTTCGCGAATGGCCCAGACCACCAGGGACTGGCCGCGACGCATGTCGCCGGCGGTGAAAACCTTATCTACCGAGGTGCGATAGTCGAGGGTGTTGGCCTTGACGTTTCGGCGTTCATCCAGTTCCACACCGAGGTCCTCCAGCAGTCCAGTGTGTACCGGGTGGACAAAGCCCATGGCCAAAAGGACCAGATTGGCTTTAAGGCTGAATTCGCTGCCGGGCGCCTTGCGCATCACCCAGCGGCCATCCTGCTGCTGCCACTCCACCTTCACGCAATTGATCTGACTGACCTTACCGTTCTGGCCTTCTAGCGACACGGTATCGACGCTCCACATCCGCTCACAGCCCTCTTCCTGGGAGCTGGATGTGCGGAGTTTGTTGGGCCAGTTGGGCCAGGTAAGCTGCTTGTTCTCCTTTTCGGGAGGCCTGGGCATGATTTCCAGCTGGGTGATGGAGGCGGCTCCCTGGCGTCCAGACGTACCGATGCAGTCGGAACCGGTATCGCCGCCGCCGATCACGATGACGTGCTTGCCCATGGCCTGTATGTTGGCTCGCTCGGGCAGGGTGTCCCCGGCATTGCGCTTGTTCTGCAGCGGCAGGAAATCCATCGCGAAGTGCACGCCTTCCAATTCGCGGCCCGGGACGGCGAGATCACGCGGTTTTTCGGAACCGCCCGCCAGCACGACGGCGTCGAAATCCTCGAGCAATTGCCGCGCCGGAATATCCTTGCCGATATGCCAGTTGGGCCGGAAGATAACGCCTTCAGCCTGCATCTGGGCAATGCGCCGGTCGATATGGTGTTTCTCCATCTTGAAGTCGGGAATGCCATATCGGAGCAGGCCGCCGATCCGGTCATTCTTTTCGAAGACCACCACTTGATGACCGGCACGGGCCAGTTGCTGAGCTGTGGCGAGGCCCGCCGGGCCTGAACCCACGACGGCGATCCGCTTGCCCGTTTTATGCCGGGCGATCTGCGGCTGGATCCAGCCGTTTGCCCAGGCTTTGTCGACGATGGAACATTCGATCGACTTGATCGTGACGGGTTCGTCAGTCAGGTTAAGCGTACAGGCGGCTTCGCAGGGGGCCGGACAGATGCGCCCGGTGAACTCCGGGAAGTTGTTGGTGCTGTGCAGCACCTCAATCGCTTCCTGCCAGTTGCCCTGATACACCAGATCGTTCCAGTCGGGAATGATGTTGTTGACTGGACAGCCGCTGTGGCAATAGGGAATACCGCAATCCATGCAGCGCGCGCCCTGGCGGCCAAGTTCATCCTCGGAGAGGGGGATGACAAATTCCTTGTAGTGCTGAACCCGATCCGCAACCAGGGTATAGCGCCGATCCTGACGCGAGATTTCCATGAAACCCGTGGGTTTGCCCATGCTTAGTTAACCTCGATGAGATGCCCTCGGGGGGCACCAGTGTGAATGATTGGTTCGTCCACTCGGTGAGTCCGGACAGCATGCCGGAGCTCACCCCGAAGACGAAATCAGTGGCTAAGCGCCGCTTGCGTTTGCGCCCTGTGGATTTTTTCCAGCGCCAGACGATAATCGACCGGCATCACCTTCACGAATCGGCTGGCGTACTGGTCCCACTCTTCAAGAATGCGCCGCGCCTTTTCGCTGCCGGTGTAGCGGCGATGCTTTTCGATGAGGGTAAGCAGGCGCTGTTCATCGTGACGCGTCATATCGCGCATGATGTCGACGAACCCGTGATGTTCGAGGTCGCCTCCCTGGTGGTCCAGGCGCTCCAGGGCAGAGGCTTCCGCGGGTATGGGCTGGAGTTCCACCATGGACAGATTGCATCGCCGGCTGAAATCACCCGCCTCATCCAGGACATAGGCCACGCCGCCCGACATGCCGGCGGCAAAGTTGCGTCCGGTTTCACCCAGTACGACGACGACCCCGCCGGTCATGTATTCGCAGCCATGATCGCCGACGCCCTCCACTACGGCGATGGCGCCGGAGTTGCGCACGGCAAAGCGCTCACCGGCGACGCCCCGGAAGTAACATTCACCCAGAATCGCGCCATAAAGGACGGTATTGCCGACGATGATGTTTTGCTCCGGGACGATGGGTGATTCCGCCGGTGGGTAGATCACGATCCTGCCGCCGGACAGCCCCTTGCCGACATAGTCGTTGCCTTCACCCGCCAGTTCAAGTGTCACGCCGGCGGCAAGAAAGGCGCCGAAGCTCTGCCCGGCTGTGCCTTTGAGCTTGATGTGGATGCTGTCTTCCGGAAGCCCTGCATGCCCATAGCGCTTGGCGACCTCGCCCGACAACATGGCCCCGGCCGTTCGGTTGAAGTTACGAATTTCCGCCTCGATCTGCACGGGCTTGCGGTCCTCGAGGGCTGGCCGGGCTTTCGCGATGAAGGCGTGGTCGAGCGCCTTGTCGAGGCCATGGTCCTGGGTCTCCGTGTTGTAGATTGCCACGCCCGGTCCCGGGACGGGCTTGTACAGGAGGCGGGACAGGTCGATTTTTGAGGCTTTCCAGTGCGCCACGGCTTTGCGCATGTCGAGACGGTCCGTCTGGCCGATCATCTCGGAGAACTTCCGGTAGCCGAGTTTCGCCATGATCTGGCGGACTTCCTCGGCGATAAAAAAGAAGAAATTCACTACATGTTCGGGTTGGCCGGTGAAGCGCTTCCGGAGTTCCGGGTCCTGGGTGGCCACACCGACCGGACAGGTGTTCAGATGGCATTTGCGCATCATGATGCAGCCCTCGACAATCAGGGGGGCCGTGGCGAATCCGAACTCGTCAGCGCCAAGCAAGGCCCCGATGACCACATCGCGACCGGTGCGCATGCCACCGTCGGCCTGCACGCAAATGCGTCCACGCAGTTTGTTAAGCACCAGCGTCTGATGGGTTTCCGCCAGGCCGATTTCCCAAGGGAGCCCCGCATGCTTGATCGAGGTGATCGGGCTGGCGCCCGTACCGCCATCGTAACCGGCAATGGTGACGTGGTCGGCATGCGCCTTGGCCACCCCGGCGGCGACGGTGCCAACTCCGACCTCGGAGACCAGCTTCACGCTGATCCGTGCCTCGGGGTTGACGTTCTTCAGGTCATGGATCAGCTGACCGAGATCTTCGATGGAATAAATGTCGTGGTGCGGGGGAGGGGAGATCAGCCCCACCCCAGGGGTGGAGTGGCGTACCCTGGCGATGGTCGCATCGACCTTGTGACCCGGCAGCTGACCGCCTTCGCCCGGCTTGGCGCCCTGGCTGATCTTGATCTGGATGTCATCGGCATTGACCAGATATTCGGCGGTCACACCGAAGCGCCCGGAAGCCACCTGCTTGATGGCTGAGCGCATGGAGTCGCCATTTTCAAGCTTTACGAAGCGCTCCGGTAACTCGCCGCCCTCGCCGGTATTGGACTTGCCGCCAATACGGTTCATGGCAATGGCGAGGGTCGTGTGCGCTTCATACGAGATGGAACCAAACGACATCGCGCCGGTAGCAAAGCGCTTGACGATGTCCTTGGCCGATTCGACCTCTTCCAGCGGTACCGGGGCGCGCTCGAAGTTGAAGTCCAACAGGCCGCGCAAGGTCAGCAAACGCTCGTTCTGCTCGTTGATGGATTTTGTGTAGTCGAGGTAAGTGTCCCAGTTATTGGTGCGGGTGGCATGCTGGAGCTTGGAAATGGTTTCCGGGGTCCAGACATGCTCCTCACCGCGAACCCGGTAGGCATATTCGCCGCCCACATCCAGGGCATGGCGGTAAATCGGCGCGTCGCTGAAGGCCAGCCGATGCCGCTTGAAGGTTTCCTCGGCGATTTCCTTGAGTCCCGCCCCGCCGGTGGTGGCGCTGGTGCCGGTGAAGTACTGGTGCAGAAATTCATCGCTCAGGCCCACGGCATTGAATACCTGGGCGCCACAGTAGGACTGGTAGGTCGAAATGCCCATCTTGGACATGATCTTCAGCAAGCCCTTGCCGATCGCCTTGATATAGCCCTTGTGCGCCTTTTCCTCGCTGAAAGTCCCGGGCTGTTCACGGCTCAGGGCGGAGAAGGTATCGAATGCCAGGTAGGGATTGATGGCTTCGGCTCCATAACCCGCCAGCAGGGCAAAATGATGTACCTCTCGGGCCTCGCCGGTTTCGACCACCAGCCCGACTTCGGTTCTGAGACCGGTGCGGATCAGATGGTAGTGCACCGAGGAGGTGGCCAGTAACGCGGGGATCGCGATGTGTTCGGCATCAAGGTCACGGTCGGACAGGATCAGGATATTGTTGCCGTCATGCACCGCTTGCTCGGCCCGCCCACAGAGGTTCTCGATGGCCCGCTGCATGCCGCTGGCACCGGAATCCGACGGATAGCAGAAACTCAGGGTAGTGGTCTTGAAGGCGCCGTTGGTACGGGCCTCGATGCGCCGGATTTTCTCGAGATCCTGATTGCTGAGGATGGGTTGATGCGCTTCGAGCCGCTTGTGGGCACTGCCATTCTCGAGATCGAGCAGGTTTGGCCGTGGGCCAATGTGGCTCACCAGGGACATGACCAGTTCCTCCCGGATCGGATCAATCGCCGGATTGGTGACCTGGGCGAAGCCCTGTTTGAAGTAGTCGTAGAGCATCCGGGGCCGGTTCGACAGCACTGCGAGGGCTGCATCCGTGCCCATGGACCCGATCGGTTCCTGGCCGCTCAGGGCCATGGGCGTCAGGAAGAACTTGATGTCTTCCTGGGTGTAACCGAACGCCTGTTGCCGGTCCAGCAGTGTCTGTGCATCGGGCGGCATGGCGGAAACCTCCTGGGGCAGGTTTTCGAGCTGAATCTGCGTCTCGTTCAGCCACTGCTGGTAGGGTGCCTTGGCGGACAGTTCGGCCTTGATTTCCGCGTCGTCGATAATCCGGCCCTGCTCGGTGTCGATGAGGAACATCTTGCCAGGCTGCAAGCGCCATTTCTTGACGATCTTGTGCTCGGGGATGGACAGCACGCCCATTTCGGATGCCATCACCACAAAATCATCATCGGTGATCAAATAACGCGCCGGGCGTAAGCCATTGCGGTCGAGGGTAGCGCCGATCTGCCGGCCATCCGTAAAGGCGACGGCGGCGGGGCCGTCCCAAGGCTCCATCAGCGCTGAGTGATATTCGTAGAAGGCGCGGCGCTTTTCATCCATCAGGGGGTTGCCGGCCCAGGCTTCCGGGATCAGCAGCATCATGGCGTGGACCAGTGAATAGCCGCCCATGACCAGCAGTTCCAGCGCATTGTCGAAGCTGGCGGAATCCGATTTACCCTCACCGATCAATGGCCAGATCTTGTCGAGATCCTCCCCCAGAATCTTTGAGGACATGGAATGCCGCCGCGCCGCCATCCAGTTGATATTCCCGCGCAGTGTGTTGATTTCGCCGTTGTGGGCGATCATCCGGAACGGATGGGCCAGATCCCATGTTGGGAAGGTATTGGTCGAAAACCTCTGGTGGACGAGGGCCAGACCGGACACCATGCGCTCATCGGTGAGATCGCGGTAGTAGACTCCCACCTGATCCGCCAGCAGCATGCCCTTGTAAACCAGGGTGCGCGAGGAAAAGGACGGGATGTAGAACATCTTGCCTTCGTCCATCTGCAGATCGCGAATACGGTTGTCGATTTGCTTCCGGATCACAAACAGCTTGCGTTCGAAAGTGTCCTGATCGGGGCAGTTAGCGCCCCGGCCAACGAATACCTGACGGATGAGCGGCTCAATGATTTTCACGGACTCGCCCAGTCCTTGATTCTCGACCGGTACGTCCCGCCAGCCCAAAAGGCTCTGACCCTCGGCCTTTATATAATCCTCGATGATATGCTGGCAGGTGGCACGATGTTCTGTATTGCGCGGGAGAAAGATCATGCCGACGCCGTAGTTCCCGGCCAGGGGCAGATCGACGCCGATGCCGGTGCATTCTGTCCGCAGGAAGGCGTCCGGAATCTGGATGAGAATGCCTGCACCGTCACCCGCCAGGGGATCGGCGCCTACCGCGCCGCGATGCGTGATGTTCCGGAGAATTTCCAGGCCTTTGCACACGATGTCGTGGCTCTTTTG
>JAJRDJ010000216.1 GCA_028678445.1 Methylococcaceae bacterium | reverse complement strand
GATCGAGCGCGTCTCCCCGAGCCTTCGACATGCTGCGACCGGCGATCATCAGATGATCACAGAGCTGTTTGAGTACGATGGCATGGGCCAGGGCGGAACCCACACGCCCAGTGCCGAGAATCGCTATGTTCATCGCATCGACCATATCCTGAGCCGGACCTGAGAGAGGCAAACGGACCGGCATTATGCTCCTTCCGTCACCTCGACTCTATGGAGGGTATCGACCCATTTGCGACACCCTCTTACAGGGCGAGGGGCACGTGGTGGCATCTATGAGTGCCGCGCCGGCGGCAATCGCCCTGGCCGCCGGCTGGGCAGGCAGGGGCGACGGCAGGAATCTCACCGCCGGCATTCGGCCCGAAGCCTTGCGCCTTGCCGGTGCAGCAGAATCGGGCTTTCCCACGACGGCCCTGATGCTCGTATGTCGGGGGTCATGAATCCTTGGTTCACTGGTGCCGGGGCCTCAGCCTGAAGGCTGTTCCACGTTGGCCACTCCATGGGGCACATGGCCGGTCGCGACATGTTGACTGGCAGAATCGCAATGGCCCTGCTGATCATCGAAAAATATGTCCGCGCCAAAGGCGCGCAGGAAGGGGCCTTTGGCCATGCCGCCGAGAAAAATGGCCTCGTCGATGCGGATGTTCCAGGCTCTGAGGGTCCTGACCACCCGCTCATGCGCGGGGGCGGCCCGGGCGGTGACCAGCGCGGTGCGGATCGGCGCTTCATCCGTGCCAAACAGGGTCTGGATGCGGTGCAGGGTGTCAAGGAACGCCTTGAAGGGACCGCCCGTCAACGGCCGGCGCGCCGCCGCGGTTTCGTATTGGGTGAAGGCTTCCAGACCCTGTTCCCGGTAAATCCGCTCCGATTCATCGGAAAACAGCACCGCATCGCCGTCGAAGGCGATCCGCAACTGGTTCGATTCGCTGGACGGCCTGTTTGACGCGAGAATCGTCGCCGCCGCGTGTCCCGCCGCGAGGGCCTTCCTGACATCTCCCGCATCGGATGACAGAAACAGGTCAGCGCCGAAGGCCGCAATATAGCTGAATGGCGAACCGCCGCTGGTGAAAGCGGCGCGCGAAATGGCCAGTCCGTGATGCTGGATGGAATTAAAGACCCGCAGTCCCGTGTCGGCGCTATTGCGGGAGAGCAGAATCACCTCCACAGTGGGTTGCCCCAGGAGCTCATTGATGGCCAATAGCTTACTGACCAGGTTGTAAGCCACCCCGGGCTGCAGGAGTTCCTCCTCGTGTTCGATTTGATACAGGCAAAACGCTTCCTTGCCGTGTTCCTCGAAAATGCGGTGGGATTCGTCCAGATCGAAGAGGGCGCGCGACGATATCGCCACGACCAGTTTTTTTTCAGCCGTCATTCATCCACCTCATGGGCTATTGCCCGTATCCCTGCCCCCCACAAGAAGGGGGAAGCCAAGAAACCAATACGGTTGCGCCTTGTCAGAAAGCCTGTATACCGTTTCTTATGGTGTACATTCGTGCGCTGGTATCCGAAAATCGGCGCGTTGATTTGAAACTCCAGTTCCCCCGACACGAACAACACAACTAAGGCATCACGATGAAAGACTTCATAACAAAAATGATCCGGAGCAAGTTCTCCATAATTTACCTGCTCCTTTTTATCGGCGCGCTCTACGTGCTTCAGGAAAAAGCCATTATGCCGCTGGTCATGGGCGTGTTGAAGTCGGACCTCTTCTTCGAGAAGCCGATCGAGGAAAACGAGCCACTTGGGAAGCTGGATGAGAAAACCGAGCGCACCGGCTATGCCCTGCTGAACTGTCGTGATGCCGTCAAAAAGGAAGGCGATCTCGATGATAATGCCGAATTCCTGGACGGCAACTATGAAACCTGGGCATTGGGCAACCGTCAGTATCTGATCCGGTCCCGCGTACGCCTGGTCGATCCCGAAAAAGGCCAACTGGAAAAGTTGTATGCCTGCACCGTCCGTATGACGGGCGAGGATCAGGCTGACCCGGCAAGCTGGAGCATTCTGGGTGTTGATTTTAACCCGGAACCCAATTGATCGAACGCGAACCCCCTCGGCCAAGCGTCGGGGGTATCAACAGGCGGAAACCGCTTGTTGCGTAAATCCTCGATGACTGTCGATCAGCCGGGTGGCCAGGTCAGCCGTCGTCCACCGAGCACATGCAGATGCAGGTGGTACACCTCCTGCCCGCCATCGCCGCGGCAATTGATGACTGTGCGGTAGCCGCCGCTCGCGAGCCCTTCCCGCCGCGCCACTTCCTGTACCGCGCTGAACAATTGGCCGGCCAGTTCCGGTTCGTCCTCGGGAAAATCATCCAGTGTCGGAATATGGCGCTTTGGAATCACCAGCACATGCACCCTGGCCTGCGGCCGGATATCACGGAAGGCAAGTACGGACTCGGTTTCGTATACCACATCCGGCTTGATTTCGCCGGCCACCATTCTGCAAAAGAGACACTCTGTCATCGTGACCTCGCTGATATGAGTCGGGTACCCGCTCGACCGGCGAACACCCCGCTTGACTAGAAAGTTTTCCGCCCGTTGAACGCATGCGACAAGGTGGCGCCGTCGATATATTCCAGCTCGCCGCCCAGCGGCATGCCGTAGGCCAGGCGCGAGGTGGTGATCGCATGCCGGCGCGCCATTTCGTGTATGTAATGCGCGGTGGCCTCGCCCTCCACCGTGGTGTTGGTGGCCAGGATAATTTCGCTCACCTCGCCGGATTGCAGGCGATGTTCGAGGAGATCCAGCCGCAATTCGGCGGGGCCGATGCCGTCCAGGGGCGAAAGCCGGCCGTTGAGGACAAAAAAAACGCCCTGGTAGCCCGTCACCTGATCAATCGCAAATACCTCGGCGGGCGTCTCCACCACACATAGCAGGGATCTTTCCCGGCGCGGGCTGGCACAGACCGCGCACACCTCCCCCTCGGTCAGGGTGCGGCACTGGCGGCAATGGCCGATCTTATCCAGGGCCTGGAGCAGTGACTCGGCGAGCTGCCGGGCACCTTCCCGGTCGCGCTGCAGGAGGTGAAACGTCATCCGTTGCGCGGACTTGGGGCCGATACCCGGCAGGCAGCGCAAGGCCCGCATCAACTGGGCCAGGGCGCCGGTCTGCTGCATGAAGCGCTCCTTCTCTGAACGATCAGAAAGGCAGCTTGAACCCGGCTGGCAGCTCGATACCGCCGGTCAGCCCGGCCATCTTCTCCTGCTTGAGTGCGCTGACTTTTTTGACCGCATCGTTGAAGGCTGCCGCGATCAAATCTTCCAGCATGTCACGCTCTTCCTTGAGCAGGCTGTCATCGATCACCACCTTCTGTACCTGCCGTTTGCCGTTCATGGTGATCCTGACCAGGCCGGCGCCTGACTCACCCTGAATCTGCGCGGCGGCAATCTCGTCCTGCACCTGCTTCAGGTTTTCCTGCATCTTCTGCGCCTGTTGCATCAGGCCGGCCAGGGGATTCTTCATGGTCTTTGTTCTCCAAATACGCTGAATCGTCAATTGAGGGGTTTGATACTGCCGGGTACGATGCGGGCGTCGAACGTCGCCCTAAGGGCGCGCACGCCCTCGTCCTGTTCAATCTCGGTGATGGCGGCCTGCTGGCGTTCATCCTTCTCACGCTGAATCTGGCTGGCCGGGGTCTCGATCTCCGGTGCCGCCTCTAGGCGAATCTGTAGCGTGATGGGCTTGTTGAAATGGCTCTGTAGCGACTTCTCCAGCGCCGTTTCGGCGCGCGGGGTGCGCAGATGGCTCAGGCGCGGATCAAGACTGAGTTCGCAGGCGCGGTCATCCAGGCGGACCAACACGCAATTATTGGCCAGCTCGCGCGTCATGGCGTTCAATCCCATCGCCCGAATGAGGGCGGGCCAGCTTCCATCGCCGGAGGGCGCGGTTGCGAGGGTGACAGGCGTTGGACGGTCCTCCGGCATGGCAGAATGACTAACGGGCCGGCGCGGCGGTGAGGGGGAATCCATGGCGGGAGCCGCTCCAGCACTAGACGCCTCGATGGCCGCGGGCCTCAAGACCGGGGCTTTAGCGGCGCCACTGGCCGGTCTTGACTCGGCGGGCGAAGGTGCTTGCGCCAAGGGGCGCGGCTGAACGGAATGTTCCGCGGGTGTAGCAGGCCGGAAGGCCAGCATCCGCAGCATGACCATCTCAAAGCCGCTGCGCGCATCGGGTGCGAGCGGCAAATCCCGTTGACCGATAAGGCCAATCTGATAGAACAACTGCAAATCTTCCGCGCTCACCCGCTGCGCGATACTAAGGATGTGGACGGCGTCATCGTCCCGACGGATTGCCTCGGGCGCCCACTGCCCGAGGGCCGCATGATGAAGAATGATGAGGCATTGCTGCAGCACATCCGCATAATTCGGGGCGTGCTCGTCCATCGTCTCGATAAGCGCCAGGAGCGATTCCGCATCATGATCGAGAACGGCCTCCAGCATTTCGAAAACCGGCCGGCGCGCCACGGTGCCCAGCATCGCGGCCACCGTGGCTTCGGCGAGGCTGCCGCCGCCATGGACGATGGCCTGATCCATGAGGCTCAGCCCATCCCTGAGCGATCCGTCGGCCGCGCGCGCCAGTGACTTGATGGCATTGGCCTCGAACGTCACGGTTTCGCTATGGAGAATCGCCTCCATCTGGCCGCGTATCTGCTCCGGCGTCAGCCGCTTGAGGTTGAATTGCAGGCACCTTGACAGGACCGTGACCGGGATTTTCTGCGGGTCGGTAGTCGCCAGCAGGAATTTGACATGCGGCGGCGGCTCTTCCAGCGTCTTCAGCAGCGCATTGAAACTGTGCGCAGAGAGCATGTGCACCTCGTCGATGAGGTAAATCTTGTAGCGGCCCTGGGTCGGAGCGTACAGCACGTTGTCCAGCAACTCGCGGGTGTCCTCGACTTTGGTGCGCGAGGCGGCATCCACTTCCACCAGATCGACGAAGCGGCCTTCATCAAGCTCACGGCAGGCCAGACACTCGCCGCAAGGTTCGGCGCCCTGCCGCGACTCGCAATTCATGGCCTTGGCAATAATGCGCGCAATGGTGGTCTTGCCGACGCCCCGGGTACCGGTGAACAGGTAGGCATGATGCAGCCGTTCAAATTCCAACGCATGGGTCAGTGCGCGGACGACATGCTCCTGGCCGACAATCTCACTGAACTTCCGGGGACGCCACTTGCGGGCTAATGCCTGATAAGCCATGGCGACTCAGCGAAACTGGGAAACTTGGACGGGTGGCGCGGCAGGGTTATTCACAGCCTCTCGGTCGCGAGGTGGGGATCAGACAGGATGACGGGAGAAAGGGTGGCAAGTCGCGCCAGCCACACCCCGGCACACGAATCCGCTGTTACCGTTGCTCCCTTCCGGGCCTGGCGGGGTTGGCAGCGTATCGTTGCGAGGGGACCGACGCGACTCACCATTGAACTCTGGCTTCATCCCCACGAGCGGCTAGGGACGAAAGCGGCCATTATGCGGGAAGCGGATGACCTATTCAACACACAGCCTGCTTCGCGCCGCGTATCAGGCTTCGCCACCGAGCAGTTCCACCAGTTGCTCCACAAACTCGACTCGCGCTTCGGGTGTTTCCAGTGGCCGGACAAAGCGGAGTTTCTCCGGACCGTCCAGCTTGAAGGTTTGCGACTGGGTCTGGATGAGCTGGATCACTTTCAGGGGGTCGATGTTCGGTTGGGGATGGAACAGCAGGCGCCCACCCGCCGCGCCGGCCTCAATCTTGCGGATGCCCCGCTTTTCGGCACGCAGCTTGAGCCCGGTGATGGCGAACAGGGTCTTGGTGGCGGGCGGCAAGAGGCCGAAGCGGTCGATCATCTCCACCTGCAGGGCCCGCAAATCTTCATCATTGCGCGCATTGGCAATCCGCTTGTAGAGCACCAGCCGGGTGTGGACATCGCCAATATAGGTTTCCGGGATGAGCGCCGGGCTCTGTAAATCGATCTCCGGACCGGCCTCGTGCGGCAACAGGTCCAGTTCCGGCTGGCGGCCGGATTGCAGCGCCTTGACCGCCCGCTCCAATAAGTCAGTGTAAAGGCTCAGGCCGATTTCCTGAATCTGGCCGCTCTGCTCGTCGCCCAGCAATTCACCGGCCCCGCGTATTTCGAGGTCGTGAGAGGACAGCATGAAGCCAGCACCCAGTTCGCCCGAGGCCTCGATCGCTTCCAGCCGTTTGGTGGCATCGGACGTCATCAGGCTTTTCGGCGGCACGATCAGATAGGCATAGGCCCGGTGATGCGAGCGCCCGACCCGGCCGCGAATCTGATGTAACTGCGAGAGGCCCAGCATATCCGCCCGGTTGATGATGATGGTGTTGGCGCTGGGCACGTCGATACCGCTCTCGATGATGGTGGTGCAGAGCAGCACGTTGAAGCGCTGGTGATAGAAGTCGAGCATGATCTGCTCGAGTTCCCGCTCCGGCATCTGGCCATGGGCAACGCGGATGCGCGCCAGCGGGATCAGCGCCTCCAGTTCGCGGACCATTTTCTCCATCGTCTCGAT
>JAJRDJ010000215.1 GCA_028678445.1 Methylococcaceae bacterium | reverse complement strand
TCAGTCCGCCGTTGGAATGCTCGATGCCGTAGAGCGGTCCGCCGGGCTGGGACAGTGCGCCGATCTGCCCGGTGGGCATGGCGAAGAAGCAGGCTGTCTTGGCTTTCTTGATGGCGATATCCACGCTGCCGACCCAGGCATCATCCATGCGGGCGAAGGCTTTCAATTCCGCGCCGGAATCGACGACGGCGATACACATCTGGGTACCGATGGCGCGGGCTTTCACCAGTGCGGCGTCTATCGCCTGCTGGGCTTGTTCGAAGGTGACGTGCATGATCTGTGCTCCTGTTGTGGTTATGGGGTTGATGGTGATCGACGTAATCCGTGCCCGCGGGTCCCTGCACTCGCTTGCGCCGGTTCAGATCATCCTGCCTGGGGCTGCAAGGCTCACGGCTGGGCTGCTACCAGAATCTCGCCCTTGCCCAGCCCGCATAGATCACCGGCATAGCGGCGGACCCGCTTGAGTGATTCGCTCATGCCGGAGAAGGGCGTGTCGTAGCTGGCAAAGCCTTTGAGCAGAAGGGGGATGAAGCCCAGCGTGTGGGTACCGCAGTCGTTGAAGGTGGGCGGAATTTCGGCGGGTGCCTGCGCCAGCAGGAGGGTGCCGCGGCCCATGGCATAACCGATGTGGCGGCCGGTCTTGCCGAGCACGCCGATGGTGCCGGCGGTCATGCGCGAGCCAAGGTAATCGCCGGAATTCCCTTCAACCAGCACCGCCCCACGGCGCATGTGGTCACCGGCACGATCGCCGACATTACCGCGCACGATGACAACGCCGCCCGCCATGCCTTTCTTGTTGCCGGGCAGACAGGCGCCGAGGAAATCACCCGCGTTGCCCTGGATGATAATCGTGCCATTCTTCAGTTCGCACGCGCCATAGGCATCGATGGAGCCCTTCACGACAATGCGGCCGCCCTTCATCTGCATGCCGAGATAGCTGCCGGCATCGCCGTTGACCTCGATCTCGCCAGAGTTCATACCCTTGCCGATAAAGTCCAGCTTGGCGGTGGGTCCCTGAAAGAGGATATGGCGGGCACCCGTGCCTTCGATGCGGAACAGCGCGTCCACGCGCAGCTGCCGGTTGCCGGTCTGCAGCAGCAGTCCGCCAATCTCGCCGGTACTTTTTGCGGTCAAGCCCTCGGGAATCAGTGGCGAGACGTCGATGCGCTGCTTGGCTTCGGCTTTCAGCGTGAAGGTAAGTGCCGTCATGCCATGATCTCCTGCAGATGGAAGAGGAAAGGTCCGAGCTTCCCGCCGTAATTGCCGGCGCTGATGCGCCGGATGCCATGCTGCGGGCCGAGGCTACAGGCGGCCTCGATACCCACGCGCATGGCCTGGTTGATGTCTTCGGCGGTGAGACCATCGATGACGATTTCCATCACCGACTCGATCTCGGGGCTCAGCTCGGTCTTGGTTTGCCCCTTGAGGGTCGGGCAGAAGGCATCGTTGGTCGAAGCATTCAGTGCCTTGTATTTGGAACCGACCTTCGAGCCGGAGCGCACCACGCCGCCGGGAAACGGCATGATGACGTTCGGGATCTTGCGCATGGCGTCGATGGCCGCTTCGCAGGCGGCGAGGGCTTGCGGCTGGCTCTCGGCCAGGATCAGGAAATTGCCGCCGCCGACCGCCTTGACCATGCCGGTGTTTTCCTCGCAGAGGAATTCGCCATCCATTACTGGCACGCGCCAGTAGCGGCGTCCACCAATGCGCTTGGCTATCTGGAAGCCGTCCCCGAAAAAGCGGAGGTTCTTTCCAAGCGCGATCGGCTCGCCTTCATGCAGCCCGGAAAACAGCGCGCTGGTGGGTGCCGTCAATATACATTGGCCGGCGCGGGTTTCCACCTGCTTGGCCAGCGTCTTGCCGCCCATGGCGAAAATCAGGGCCGCAACCCCCGGCCGGTTATCGGGCGTTTCACTGGGGTCAAGCGCCCGCTCGATACCTGCCTCGCAACCACAGGCAATCACCGAGGTGGCAAAGCCGGTCATGGTCTCCGCGGCGATACGGGCCCATTTCGCGTTCTGGGCCGTGATGATGACGCGCGTCCCCCGCATGGGAAACGCCTCGGCGAAAGTCGCGTCGATCTCGACACCGTTGATGTTCATGGAGTTCCTCGAGACTTCTTAATAATCAGTGGATATATTCCGAATCGATGCGGCTGATTCCCGGGAACAAACTCGAGACGGGGATAGGCCCGGTGCAATCATGGAAGGCGAGCGCGCCCTGCTCGTCGCACAGCCAAACTTCTTGCGCGCCACGAGCGAAGTAGAGTTCGCGCTTCTCCTCCATTTCCCGCATGGAATTCGCGGGCGACATGACCTCGACGCACAATTCCGGGGCGCGGAGGAACGGCGACGAGGCGGCATGTTCGCGAAGAAAGGCCCCGGAAGCCCAGACGACATCGGGGACTTTGACGCCCTTGGCCGTTTGAATCGGGCATTCCGGAAAGACCAGTCCGTCCTGCCGAATTGCCCTTAAGGCATTTTGGATCAGCCCCTGCAGCATGCCGTGCCGGCTCGTGGCTGGACTCATCACGATGTTTCCCCATTCGTTAAGTTCGATCTTGTACGGCAGATCGCGCAACAGCGGATCGTCGCAGACTTGTTGCCAATTCATACTGGATCTCCAAGGAGCTGTGGCTCGAGCTGACCGGCCCCTCTTCCATGGGTTTCTTGAAGCCGCGAAATCTCCCAAATGGACGTTTTTACCGCGAACATTTCAATAACGATAACTCCGCCAACAACTTCAAAACCCACCCGGGCACTGATCTATGCCTGCCTCCGGCACGGGTGCACCAAAATCTTGCTGCGCCCATCGTCCTCGATTTCCCAATCGCGGATGATGAAGTTGTCCATGTTCATGGTGAGGTAGCGGTCGAAGTACGGACGCAGGCGGCTTTCGATAGCGGCACGGTCGAAGTCCGGCCGGACAGTGTGCAGGTTGCCCCAGACCACTTTCACTACCTCGCCGTTTTTCACCACCAGTTCGCCGTCCTTGAAGACGTAATCAGGCTTGGTGAACATAGCCTCCTTATCGTCCTGCTCGGTGTAGACCGTGATATCGGCGGCGGCTCCCGCGCCCAGATGACCCCGGTCGTGCAGGCCGAGAATGCGGGCGGCTCCGGCGCGGGTCATGATGGCGATTTCGTAGAGGCTGTATTCGCGGTCAATGGAAGCCAGCGTGCTCAACGCGGCCGCATCGGCGTTGATGCCGGCCAGCTTTTCGTCCCGGAAACGCTTGTCCATCAGCAGCCGGATCAAATGCGGATAGGTCGTAAACGGCGCGCCATTTGGGTGATCGGTGGTGAGGAAAATCCGCCAGGGGTCATTCGTCAGCAGGAAGATTTCGAGGCCGATACACCACTGCAGGGCGTTGACGAAGTTCTGGTCCTTGTACTTGAACGGCACCACGCCACAACCGGCATCGCACTCGATATCCATGCACACCCATTTGTTGGGGTGGGCGTGGTTGTGATTGGCGAATTGCCGCATGGAATCGCCCGAGGCGGTCACGGTCTGGCCGAAGAGTATCTGTCCGACATCGACGGTGATATTCGGGTTCTGGTTGATGGCCTCGGCGATCTGCGCCGCGCCGGATGAGAACTTGCGATCCCCCTCGATGCCGTAGCTATGGAACTGGATGTGCGTGAGATGCATCGGCAAGCCTTCGATGCCTGTGATGGTATCGAGCGTGGTGTCCAGGTTGCCCGGCACACCCAGGTTGCAGCCATGGACATGAAGGGGATGCGGCACGCCCAACTCATGCACGGCGCGGGCGAGGCTCTGTAGAATCCCGCGCGGTGTGACTCCGTAGTAGCGGTGCGCCTCATCCAGGTCCAGTTGACGCTGGTTGAACTTGAACGCGCTGATACCGCCCGGATTGACGACCTTGATGCCGATACACTGGCTGGAGTGCAGGGTCCAGGCCACGTAATCGTTGATGACGGCCTGACCGGCACCGGACGAAAGCAGCCGCAGGAAGAAATCGT
>JAJRDJ010000214.1 GCA_028678445.1 Methylococcaceae bacterium | reverse complement strand
TGAGCTCCGCTAACCGGGCCAAGGGGACCTGCCCCAAAAACACCAGAGTGACATGTAGATTGGATAGTGGAATCCATCTGCCGGTGATAGTCGTACGCAGGGATTGCTGGAGATCCTCGAGTTGTTGTACAGCCCTCGCTTCCGGCCGGAGGGCGAAGAACAGGCGGGCGGTTTCACGCTCACTCACGACCCAGCTCGAGCAAACCCCGCAGCGCCACCTCGACCGCTTGCCGTCGCACCGCGCGGCGCTCACCCGCCAGCAATTTGCAGCGGGCAGCAGCCTCTTCCCCCCGTTGCTGCCAAGCGAACCAGACCGTGCCCACCGGCTTCTTCGGAGTTCCGCCCGAAGGTCCGGCTATCCCACTCACCGCTACGGCCACTTGCGCCTGGCTGTGCTTGAGCGCGCCCGCCGCCATGGCCCGTACCACGGCGGGGCTTACCGCCCCATGGGTCTCGATCAGTCCCGGCTCGACGCCCAGCATCTCGGTTTTGGCAGCATTGCTGTAGGTCACATAACCCCGTTCAAACCAGCCAGAACTCCCCGCGATATCAGTCACACATTCGGCGATCCAGCCACCGGTGCAGGATTCGGCCGTAACCAGCCGCCAGCCGCGCTGACGAAAAATTCCGCCCAAAGCATCCGCGAGTACGTACAACCCGTCATCATCGACACTCATTGCCCACTCCTAAATCGCATCACCCGAGAGACCGATTTGGCTGCCCTGCCGCTCCGAATCGCATCCGCACGTCCTTACCCACCTGCCGGATGTCCTGCAGCAACAGCTCAAAGCGGTCCGTCATCCGCGTTAGTTCCGGCAGATGGAACAAGCCGCGCCCGCCGTCACCGAGCACAACCGGGGCCAGATAGACAAGCCACTCGTCCACGAGGTTTTCCCTAAGCAAGGCTCCGCTTAAGGTCGGACCTGTCTCGAATAACACCTCGTTGAATTCCTGCCGGCCCAGCCAGTCGATCACCGCCGGCAAGCTCAGCCGGCCGGTGATATCCGCTGGCAGGGTAACAATTTCGACACCCGGGATCGCTTCAGCTACTTGCACCAGCCGTGTCGTCAGGATGACCGTGCGGCCGGGCATTTTCGCCAGGCGCGCCTTGGGGGGAAACCGCAGATTTGAATCCAAAATTACGCGGTCCGGCTGGAGAATCTGATGTTCGCATCCATCGAGCCGGGCCGTTAGCGCAGGATCATCCGCCAGCACGGTCTCGATGCCTGTCACGATCGCGGAACTGCGTGCTCGCCAGCGGTGTACGTCGCGCCGGGCATCCTCACCGGTGATCCAGCGGCTCTCGCCGGAGGCCATGGCGGTCCGACCATCGAGACTCATCGCCAGCTTGGCGCGTATCAGCGGATGCCCCGTGCGCATGCGCTGGCAAAATCCCGGGTTCAGCGCCTCCGCCGCACCATGTAGTAGACCACAATGAATATCGATGCCAGCCTCGCGCAATTGCCGCAGACCGGAACCCGCCACCCTCGGGTTGGGGTCTTCCATGGCGGCCACGACCCGGCCAATACGCGCCGCGATCAGTGCCTCACTGCAGGGCGGAGTCCTGCCATGATGGCTGCAGGGTTCCAAGCTGACAAACGCGGTAGCGCCTTGCGCGGCCGGACCGGCGGCGGCAAGGGCAACAACCTCGGCGTGAGGCCCGCCCGCATTGCTGTGCCAGCCCTCGCCGATGACCCTGCCATTCTTGACGATAGTGCAGCCGACCCGGGGATTCGGGTCAGTGGAGTACAGCCCCCGCCGGGCCAGTTCTATGGCACGGGCCATAGCGGTGGCTTCATCAAGGGTCAATTGGCGGTTCCAGCTCATCGGTGATCTGCAGCTATCCGGAGCACGCTTACGAGGGAAAGACACTATGGATGGCCTTAAGTCATTACCAGGGGCTGCTCAGCTGCCCGAATCGCCAGAAAAAAGATCGGCCTGCTGGCTGTTATCCGTTTGCGGGTCGTGCTCGAGGTGATCGATGACTTCCCTGAACTCATTGACGTCCTGGAAGCTCCGGTAGACCGAGGCGAAGCGGATATAGGCCACTTGGTCGAGCCGGGCCAGTTCGGCCATGACGCTTTCGCCGATCAGACGGGAGGGAATTTCACGCTCCCCCCGCGCCAGGAGCTTTTTCTTGATGCGGTTGATGGCGGCCTCGATCTGGTCGCTGCCGACGGGACGCTTTTCCAGCGCCCGCAGTATACCCGAGCGCAGCTTGTCCTCGCGGAACGGCTCCCGGTTGCCATTGGATTTCACCACGCGGGGCAAGGTCAGTTCGGCGATCTCGAAAGTCGTGAAGCGTTCCCGGCATTCAGTGCACTCGCGACGCCGCCGAACCTGGTCCCCGTCTTGTGACAAACGCGAGTCGATGACCCGCGTCTCCTGGGCGCCACAGAAAGGGCAGCGCATAACGCGGTGCTGCTCTGTCGAGGTTAGTTGGCGTAGACCGGATATTTCCGGCAGATCTGTGTCACGTGATCACGCACGCGATGAATGACAGTGTCATTATTAAGATCGTCAATCACATCACAGATCCAGTCAGCCAGAACCTCGCAATCCGCCTCGGTGAAGCCGCGGGTGGTCACGGCGGGCGTTCCGATGCGGATGCCGCTGGTCACGAACGGCGATTGCGGATCATTCGGCACGGCATTTTTGTTGACCGTGATGTGGGCCCGCCCAAGCGCGGCGTCGGTCGCCTTGCCGGTGATACCCCTGGCGATCAGGTCGACCAGCATGAGATGGTTGTCGGTGCCGCCGGAGACAATGCTGAGACCCCGGTCGACGAAGCGTCGCGCCATGGCCCTGGCATTGGTCACAACCTGTTGCTGATAGTTTGTGAATTCGGGCTGTAGGGCTTCCTTGAGAGCCACGGCCTTGGCCGCGATCACATGCATGAGCGGGCCGCCCTGAATGCCGGGGAAAACCAGTGAATTAAGCTTTTTCTCGATCTCCTCGTTAGCCTTGGCGAGGATCAAACCGCCGCGCGGTCCGCGCAGGGTCTTGTGCGTGGTGGTGGTGGTCACATCGGCGATCTCGACCGGGCTGGGATAGACGCCCGCCGCGACCAGTCCGGCGACATGGGCCATGTCCACCAGCAGATAAGCCCCAACTTCATCGGCGATGTCGCGGAAACGCTGCCAGTCGACGACGCGACTGTACGCTGAGAAACCGGCGACGATCATCCGGGGGCGATGCTCCTTGGCCAACTCCTCAACCTGAGCGTAATCGATCAGACCGGTAGCGGTGTCGAGTCCGTATTGGACCGCGTGATAGATTTTTCCCGAGAAATTGACCTTGGCGCCGTGGGTCAGGTGACCGCCGTGCGCGAGGCTCATGCCGAGAAGGGTATCGCCAGGGTTCAGCAGCGCCATGAAAGCGGCGGCATTGGCTTGCGAGCCGGAGTGCGGTTGGACATTGGCGAAAGCAGCGCCGAACAGCGTCTTGGCCCGCTCGATGGCCAGGGTCTCGGCGATATCGACAAATTCGCAACCGCCGTAATACCGCTTGCCTGGATAGCCCTCGGCATACTTGTTGGTCAGCACCGTGCCCTGGGCCTGCAACACGCGGGGGCTGGTGTAATTTTCCGAGGCAATCAGCTCGATGTGATTTTCCTGCCGGAGTTCCTCGTCCCGGATAGCGGACCAGAGCTCATCATCGAAACCGGCGATTTCCATTCCTTTTCTGAACATGCGTAGAACCTTGGGTGGGGTGGAGATAAACGCTAAACAAGACCAGTACTCGGGCCGCCGGTCACGAAGGCGCGTTTTATAGCAGAAATGCACGGAACTGGCTTGGGACACAATTCCTTGCAGCTAATAAATAACCAACAATACTCAGGTTGCGCCTACGAGACCAATAATCGCCCCCTTGAGTTCCTGCATCTTCGCGGGGTCGGTCAGCGGCAAATTGTCCTGGCCGGTGAGGTAGAAAATATCCTCCGCACGGCTGCCGATGGTCGATATACGCGCGTTATAGAGACGCACACCACAAAGGGAGAAAGCCCGGCCAACCTTTGACAACAACCCCGGCCGGTCCGTGGCGATCAACTCCAGGATGGTGAGCCGGTGTTGCGGATCGACGTGAAAATAGACCTGCGTGGGCACGGTGAAATGCTTGATCAGACGCGCTTCCCGACGCTGTACCCGGAAGGGCGCCTGGGTAGATCCGGACAGGCACTCCTTGAGCTTGACGCACAGCTGCACCTGCCGCATGGGATCGCGGATCGGCTGCCCAGTATGTTCGAGTACGTGATAACTATGCAAAACATGACCCTCGGAGCCGGTGATGATCCGGGCATCGAAGACCGTGAAATTGAGCTGGTCCAGCACCGCCGTGGTATGAGCGAAGATAAAGTCCTGATGCCGTGCATGGATGAACACCTCCGCGCTGCCGCGCTGACTGACCGGCCTGAGCAACACCATCGGCAGGTCGTCCGGGTTTGCGGCGCTCAGGGCAATAGTGTGCCAAGCCGCTTCTTCCGGATGATAGCGGAGGAAATATTCGTCATTGAGGAGGGTATTCCAAACCTGATCGATCTCCGGGTCGCTGACACCCAGGCGTTTCAGCAACGCGCGGCTCTCGGCCTTAACCGCCGTAATTTTTTCCTCCTGTTCTACCGGTTTGGCGAGTCCCCGGCGGAACACCCAGCGGGTCTGGAGATAAAGCTCTCTGAGCAGGGCATCCTTCCAGGAATTCCAGAGATTGGGGTTGGTCGCCCGGATGTCCGCGACGGTCAGAAGGTAGAGATGGTCCAGCGTTGTCTGATTGCCAACCTCGGTCGCGAAGGCATGAATGACCTCGGAGTCATTGATATCCTTCCGCTGGGCGGTCAGGGACATCATGAGATGATTCTGCACCAGCCAGCACACCAGCGCGGTTTCCCGGGTACTCATGCCGTGCCGCTGACAGAAATCAGCGGCGATGGTGGCGCCAAGCGTGGAATGGTCGCCTCCGCTGCCCTTGGCGATGTCATGCATCAAGGCAGCCACATACAGCACCTCCGGCTTCTCAATTCGCCCGAAGACTTCGTTGGAGAGCGGATGGTCGACGCGATGCGCCTCATAGGCGAAGCGTCGCAGGTTACGAATGACGAACAGCGTATGCTCATCCACGGTATAGACATGAAAGAGATCATATTGCATGCGGCCGACAACCCGGGCAAAGTCGGGCAGGTAGGCCGCCAGCACCCCATAGCGGTTCATTCGCCGCAGCTGATGGGTCACGCC
>JAJRDJ010000213.1 GCA_028678445.1 Methylococcaceae bacterium | reverse complement strand
TGCCCGCCGGGCACGGCCCTGATGCGCGGATGCGTGGCAGAAGGGAGGTCGGGCCAGTAGCCGTCCTCCGGACCCAGCGCGACATTGATGCCGGCCAGGCAGTCCAGGGCCAGCAGCCTCTCCAGGGTATGCTGGAGCACCGGTTTGCCGGCGACGTCCAGATACTGCTTGGGCACCTCGGCCCCCATGCGTTTGCCCACTCCGGCGGCTGGCACGACCGCCCAGAACGAAGGGCTCACCATGGTGCCCCGGCCATGACAACCCTGCAGTTCGGAATCGACAAAATCTCATGATGCATTGCCATTGAATGGGCGGTTCAGCGGGGTTTGGGAAGGGCAGCGGTGGCCTTGGGGCGTTGCTTGATGACGTTGGGTTTTACCACAGCAGCATTCTGTTTGAGCCGGGGTTTCGAATCGAGATTCTGCTTTGCCAGTTTTGGCTTCCGCCGTCTAGCTGGTGCTGATTTTTGAGGAGTCTCGGGGAGCGGCGCGGCGCGCGGGGGCGGCGTGTCATAAATCTGCACATAGGTCTCGCCCGACTTGATCATGCCGAGTTCATGCCGCGCCCGTTCCTCGATCGCGTCGATGCCGTCGCGTAAATCCCGGACATCCGCCGCCACGGCCGCATTACGCACCTTGCGCTGCTCGCCATCATGCTTCAGTTCATCGATCCGCTGGTTAATATCATGGAACTCGCGGATACCGCCATCCCCCAGCCAGAGCCGGTACTGGAGGGCGGCGATGAGAATCAGCAGGAAGACGATCAGTTTGTACACGGAGATTTGCCGCTGCAAGCGTCCTCAGAAGGCCCGTTTGAAGGCGCTCTTTCCGGCGTAGCTAGCCCTGTCGCCCAGCTCCGCCTCGATCTTCAAGAGGCGGTTGTACTTGGCGATCCGGTCGGAACGGCTGAGTGAACCGGTCTTGATCTGGCCCGAACGGGTAGCGACCGCGAGATCGGCAATGGTCGAATCCTCGGTTTCACCGGAGCGGTGCGACATGACCGTGGTGTAGTCCGCACTGTGCGCGAGGTCTATGGCTTCCAGGGTCTCGCTCAGCGTGCCGATCTGGTTGACCTTGATGAGGATGGAATTGGCAATCTTTTCATCGATGCCTTTCTTCAGAATGGCTGGATTGGTGACGAAGAGATCATCGCCGACGAGCTGTATTTTTGTGCCAAGTTTCTGGGTGATGATGCTCCAGCCGTGCCAGTCGCCCTCGGCTAGGCCGTCTTCGATGGTGATGATCGGGTACTTGTCGACCCAGGCGGCCAGGTAGTCGACGAATTCTTCCGAGGTGAACTTTTTGCCCTCGGATTCAAGGTCGTAAAGGCCGTCCTTGTAGAACTCGGAGCTGGCGACATCGAGACCCAGGAAGATGTCCTTGCCGGCCACGTAACCCGCTTTTTCAATGGCTTCCAGAATCAGCTCGATAGCGGCTTCATTGGACGGCAGGTTCGGCGCGAAGCCACCCTCATCGCCCACGCCGGTGGCCAAGCCGCGATCATGCAGCACTTTCTTCAGCGCGTGGAATACCTCGGCGCCGTAGCGCAGGGCTTCGCGGAACGTCGGCGCGCCGACCGGCAGGATCATGAATTCCTGCATGTCCACGCTGTTGTCGGCATGCGCGCCGCCGTTGATGACGTTCATCATCGGCACCGGCAGGATGTATTTGCCGCTGTCGTTCAGGTAGGCGTACAGGGGCTTGCCGGCATCCTGGGCGGCGGCTCGGGCGGAGGCAAGCGACACACCGAGCAGGGCATTAGCGCCGAGCCGGCCCTTGTTGTCGGTGCCATCCAGCGCGATCAGCTTCTTGTCCAGCGCCTTCTGGTCGGCGGCGTCCAGACCGATCACTGCGGAACGGATTTCGCCATTGACATGGGATACCGCCTTGGAAACGCCCTTGCCCAGGTAACGGGATTTGTCGCCGTCACGCAATTCGATGGCCTCGCGGGACCCGGTGGAGGCGCCAGAAGGCACCATGGCGCTGCCGACGGCGCCGGATTCCAGTATGACGTCCACCGCAACAGTAGGGTTGCCGCGGGAGTCGAGTACTTCAAGGGCTTTGACTTCGGTGATTTTGCTCATGTGTTTTCAGTGGAGTGGTAGGAGGAAGGGTTAAATCAGGCTAAGTTTCAATAAAGCTGAGTGTGGGTCTAGGGGGAAAGAATCAAGCAACATTCCAGGAGCGGCCAAGGAAATATTGGAATTTTGGTAAGGACCAATTGAGTGTCACTGCTTGGGTATTCGTTGAAGCATTAGATAGCCTGTGATAATGGGTGGCAAACTTATAAGTAAGTTGCAATTGCCGTTGCAGCCGATTTTCCAGGCAGAATTTGATTTTTTCCTTTCGACTTACTCCCAGCCCCCACTGTCATTAATCTTACAGTAACCCCCGGCCTTTAACCGCTTCATCCAACGCTTTCAGTCCCTCCAGCAATTCGCCCATCCGGGCCAGCGGCCAGGAATTGGGGCCATCGCTCAGGGCCTGGTCGGGATTGGGGTGGGTTTCCACGAAGAGACCGGCAACCCCAACGGCAATAGCGGCCCTGGCCAGCGGTGGAACGAATTCCCGTTGTCCGCCCGAACAATCCCCCTGACCGCCGGGCAATTGCACCGAATGGGTGGCGTCGAACACCACCGGGCAGCCAGTCTCACGCATGATGACGAGCGAGCGCATGTCCGAGACCAGATTGTTATAGCCGAAGGATACGCCGCGCTCGCAGACCATGATCTGCTCGTTGCCGGTTGCCCGGGCCTTGTTGACGACATTCCGCATGTCCCAGGGCGCGAGGAACTGGCCCTTCTTGATGTTCACCGGCAAGCCCATGGAGGCAACGCTGTCGATGAAGTTGGTCTGACGGCACAGGAACGCCGGGGTCTGCAGCACATCAACGACATCCGCGACTTCATTCAGTGGCGTGTCTTCATGCACATCGGTGAGGACCGGCACCCCGATTTTTTGTTTGACCAGGTCGAGAATACGCAGCCCGGCCTCGACGCCCGGACCGCGAAAGCTGGCGTGAGAAGAGCGATTGGCCTTGTCGAAGGAAGATTTGTAAATAAAGGGAATACCGAGGCGCCCGGTCAGTTCCTTCAGGTGGCCGGCGGTATCGAGGGCAAGTTGCTCACTTTCAATGACACAGGGTCCGGTGATCAGGAAAAAAGGCCGCTCCGGCCCGACTTCGAATCCGCAGAGTTTCATGACTGTGATGACCTCGATAGAGCCCTTTCCCGAGCCGCCCGTATAAACCCGGTGAACAAGGCATGGCCCCGGCGCGGAGTGGAGGTGAATTCCGGGTGGAACTGGCAGGCCAGAAACCAG
>JAJRDJ010000212.1 GCA_028678445.1 Methylococcaceae bacterium | reverse complement strand
GGCATGCGGGCATCCATGAACGGCACGATCTCATCGCCGCCGCTCGCGAACTTTTTCAACTCAAGGACAGCGACTGATTCGTGAACCCATCCATCCGCCAAAAGCTAGAACATCTCTCGGAACGCTTCGAAGAAATCACCGCCCTCCTCGCCGAGCAGAACATTCAGAACGATCAGGATCGATTCCGTTCACTCAGCCGTGAATACGCCCAGATTAACCCGGTCGTCACGGCATACCGGGGCTATTTGACCACACTGGATGACCTGGCCTACGCAGAGAGCCTGGCCGACGATCCGGACCCGGAAGTCCGCGCGCTGGCCAAGGATGAATTGGCCGACGCCGAGGCCCGGCAGGATCAGCTTGGGCAGGAACTGCAACTGCTTCTGCTGCCCCGCGATCCCAACGACGAGCGCAACATTTTCCTCGAAATCCGTGCCGGCACCGGCGGGGCCGAGGCAGCGCTATTCGCCGGCGATCTCTATCGCATGTATCTCCGCCATGCCGAACAGAAAGGCTGGAAAACCGAAGTGATGAGCGAAAGCGAAGGCGAACTCGGTGGCTACAAGGAAATCATCATCCGCATCAGCGGCCAGGATGTTTACTCCCAGCTCAAGTTCGAGGCGGGCACCCACCGCGTCCAGCGCGTCCCGGCAACCGAGGCCCAAGGACGCATTCACACCTCAGCCTGCACCGTGGCCGTGCTTCCGGAGGTAGATGAAGTCGAATTTTATATCAACCCCGCCGATCTCCGCATCGACACCTACCGCGCTTCCGGCGCCGGTGGCCAGCACATCAACAAAACCGAATCCGCCATTCGCATTACCCATATCCCCACCGGCGTCGTGGTGGAATGCCAGGACGAGCGCTCCCAGCACAAAAACCGCGCCCGTGCCATGTCGCTGCTGCAATCGCGGATTCTGTCCGCCGAGCAGGACAAGCAGTCGGCGGAAATCGCCGCCTCGCGCAAACTTCAGGTCGGCAGCGGCGACCGCTCGGAGCGCATCCGCACCTACAATTTCCCGCAGGGCCGGCTGACCGACCATCGCATCAACCTCACGCTGTACAAACTCGAAGCCATCATGGAGGGCGATCTCGATCCGGTAATCGAGCCGCTGATCAGCGAACATCAGGCCGAGCTGCTGGCCGGACTGTCCGAGGAATAGCCATGGCTCACTCCGGCGACTCGCCGGGCAGCCTCGCTGACGCCCTGACCCGGGCCACGGCCGAACTGGCCGGCTCCTCGGATACCGCCGCGCTGGATGCCGAGGTGCTGCTCACACACCTCATTGGCCGGGATAGGGCCTTCCTTCGCGCCTGGCCCGAGCAACCCCTGAACCCCGAGCAGTCAGACGCCTATCAGAGGCTCGTCTCCCTGCGCCGCGAGGGCTGGCCCATCGCCTACCTGACGGGCGAGCGGGAATTCTGGTCCAGGAGTTTCAAGGTCGCTCCGGGCGTATTGATTCCCCGTCCCGCAACCGAATTGCTGATCGAAATCGCGCTGGACCAGCTCCCCGTAAGGGGGAGGGTGGATGTCCTGGATCTTGGCACCGGCAGTGGCATCATTGCGATCACCCTCGCCGTGGAGCGGCCAAACGCCAGCGTCACGGCGATCGATAGCAGCCGGAAAGCCCTGCAAATCGCGGAGAGCAATGCCTTTAGGCTAGACATCAAGAACCTCCGCCTCACCGAAGGAAACTGGTGCGAGCCTCTGTCGCGAGACGAACGCTTCCACCTCATCGTCAGCAATCCGCCGTATATTGCCGAGGGTGACCCCCATCTGGCTCAGGGTGACCTCCGTTATGAACCGGCTGCCGCGCTGGCCTCCGGCCCGGAAGGATTAGACGCCCTGCGCGCCATCGTGAGCGCGGCGCGGCTCCATCTGGAGCCCGGTGGGGTGTTGTTGCTGGAGCATGGCTACGATCAGACCGACGTGCTGGCAACCCTGCTGAGCACGCAAGGCTACCGGCACATTACCCATCATCGCGACCTGCAGGGACACCGCCGCGCCACCATGGCAAGATATGCCTGATATCCTCACCGCCACAGACCCACTCACATGACCGAGCAACCCATCCAGCTACCTCGCCATCTGGTCAATCAAATCCTCCACCTGGCTCAGCTCTCGCCGGATCATGACATCGCCGGCCTGGTGGGAGCGAAAGACGGATTGGCCCGCTCCTGTCATCTGGTCAAACGCACCGGCTCCACGCTGGATCCGCGGGAGCGTGACCAAGCATTGAAGGCGATTCGGTCACAGGGCGAAACCCTCATGGCCGTCCTGCACTCCCATCCCGCCGCGCCCGCCGAGCCGCTCGCGAGTGATCTCCATTGCCGCGACTTCCCCGAGGCACTGCGGCTCATCATCAGCCTCAACACCAAGGGCGTGCTGGAGCTCCGGGGTTTCCGGATTGATGAGAATCTGGCCGTGAGGGAAATTGCGCTGCTGCTGACGGAGTAGGCACGCGAAGCCGGTCCATCCGTAAATTTCAGCCGCCATGAGCCCCACACCCCTCCTCATCCTGGCCTCGGCCTCGCCCCGCCGCCGGGAACTGCTCGATCAGCTCGGTGTTGCTTACACGATCAGGCCGTCCAATATCCCGGAAAACCCCGGCCCCGATGAAGTACCCGAGGACTATGTCCGGCGCATTGCGGCGGAGAAATCCTTGGCCTCGCAACGTGAAGGTGATGGCCAGCTGCCGGTGCTGGCCGCCGATACGGAAGTCGTTCTGGATGGCGAGATTTTCGGCAAGCCCAGCGGCCAGGCGGACGCGGCCCGCATGCTGTCGCGCCTATCCGGACGTGAACATCAGGTGCTGAGCGCCGTGTCACTCCGCGCGGGCGACCGGCACTGGACCGCGCTCAGCCGCAGCGAGGTCCGCTTCCGCCCGCTGTCGCCCGATGACATCGCGGCATACTGGGCCACCGGGGAGCCGTGTGACAAAGCCGGCGCCTATGCCATACAGGGCTTCGGCGCGTTGTTCATCAGCCGGCTCACCGGGAGCTATTCCGGCGTCATGGGCCTCCCCTTGCAGGAAACCGGGGAACTGCTCGCCAAGATCGGCATCCATCCGCTACGGAACATCCTGGAGAAGACCCGCCGGTGAGTGACGAAATCCTGATCAACATCACGCCACCCGAAACCCGGGTCGCCATCATCGAGAACGGGGTATTGCAGGAAGTACTGATCGAGCGCACCCGCCGGCGCGGGCTGGTCAGCAATATCTACAAGGGCAAGATTTGCCGCATTCTGCCGGGCATGCAGGCGGCGTTCGTGGACATCGGCCTGGAGAAAGCGGCATTTTTGCATGTTTCCGATCTCTGCCCCCACGAACGGGAGCGCGCCCAGACGGACCAGATCGAGCTGATCTTTCGCGACGGACAGGAACTGGTGGTACAGGTCGTCAAGGATCCCATGGGCACCAAAGGCGCGCGGCTGACCACGGACCTCGCCATTCCCTCGGTCTTTCTCGTGTACATGCCGCAATCGAGGACTTCTGGCGTCTCGCAACGCATCGAATGCGAGGCGGAGCGCATCCGCCTGCGCGCGTGCGTCGATGCCTTTCAGCGGGAGCACGGCACCGGCGGCTTTATCGCCCGCACGGCGGCGGAAAGCATCACCGAGGCTGCGCTGCGGGCCGACATGCTGTTTCTGGTCAAGCTGTGGAATTCGATTGCCCAGCGTCAGCGCTCCAGCCGGCCACGCACCCTGCTGCACGAGGATTTACCGCTCAGCATGCGGGTGCTGCGCGACATGCACTGCGAAAAAATCGAGAAGATTCGCATCGATTCGCGGGAAACCTACGCCCGCCTCGCGAAATTCGCCCGGGAGTTCGTCCCCGAGCTTGCACCACGCCTTGAGCATTATGCGGGCGAGCGGCCGCTTTTTGATTTGTATGGCGTGGAAGATGAAATCAAGCGGGCGCTGGAGCGGCGGGTTACGCTCAAGTCCGGCGGCTATCTGATTTTCGACCAGACCGAGGCAATGACGACCATCGACGTCAACACCGGCGCCTTTGTCGGCGGCCGGAACCTAGAGGAAACCATCTTCAAAACCAATCTCGAGGCGGCCCAGGCGATCGCCCGTCAGCTGCGGCTACGCAATCTTGGCGGCATCATCATCATCGACTTCATTGACATGCGGGATGAAGAGCACCGTGACCAAGTACTACAGGCCCTTCAGAAAAGCCTGGAGAAAGATCACGCCAAAAGCGCCATCAGCGAAGTGTCGACCCTGGGCCTGGTGCAGATGACCCGCAAGCGGACCCGCGAGAGCCTTGAGCACATTCTTTGCGAACCCTGCCCGGCTTGCGGCGGGCGCGGTGTGCTGAAAACCCCGGAAACCGTCTGTCTTGACATCTTCCGCGAGATCATCCGCGAAGTCCGGCAATACAACGTCCAGGAACTCCTGGTGCTCGCCTCGAACGAAGTCGTCGAGCGCTTGCTGGACGAAGAGGCGGATACGCTATCGGAACTTGAAACCTTTACCGGCATCCATGTCAAATTCCGCGCCGAATCTCAGTACAACCAGGAGCAGTATGACGTGGTCCTGCTCTGAGATGGGAACACCGGAGGCTATGATAAACTCCGCGGACTTTACCGGGTCCGCGGCGATTTTTTTGGTTTCCGCCACACCCAGCCAAAGCGCAACACGATTGCAAGACAACCACGCGTGCGCATGATGAGCCGCTCACGAATGGCACCCTCCCCAGGATTGATGGAATGAAAAAAGCCACCTTCGCCGCCATTCAAATGGCCTCCAGCCCCAATGTCAGTGGCAATCTCCTGGAAGCGGGCCGCCTGATAGAGACTGCCGCCACGCAGGGCGCCAAGCTGATCGTTCTACCCGAAAACTTCGCCCTGATGGGCCTGAACGAGACCGACAAGCTTGACGTCGCCGAGACCGAAGGGGCAGGACCGATACAGGAATTCCTCTCCAGAACGGCCGAGCGCTTAAAGGTCTGGCTGGTGGGGGGTACCATTCCCATCCGGGGCACCGCCGGCAAGGTTCGGGCGACCTGTCTGGTATTCGACGACAGGGGCCAGCGCGCCGGACGCTATGACAAGATTCACCTCTTCGATGTCAGCGTCCCCGGCACCGAGGAGAGCTACCAGGAATCGGCGACGATCGAGGCCGGAGAAGACGCCCTGGTGGTCGATACCCCGTTCGGCCGGCTGGGTTTATCGGTCTGTTATGACATTCGCTTCCCCGAACTCTACCGCCAAATGGCCTCCGTGGGCATGGACATACTGGCTGTTCCCTCCGCCTTCACCGCACGCACCGGCGCGGCGCACTGGGAGATACTGGTCCGGGCCCGCTCGGTCGAGAACCTTTGCTACACCATCGCGGCAAATCAGGGCGGCTTTCACATCAACGGCCGCGAAACCTATGGCCACAGCATGATAGTGGACCCCTGGGGCGTGGTTCTCGCCAGCCTGGCGCAGGGCTCCGGCGTCGTCACCGCCCAGTTCGATCGGGATCGGCTGGAAAAGGTACGCGCCGCATTCCCCGTGCTCGAACATACCCGGCTGACCTGCCGTTAACACTCATCCTTTAGCCACCTTAACTCACACTGGCTCATGAACTCCGAAGCTCTCGCGATCGTGGAACAAACCCTCTTGGCCCCCGTGGGTCTGGCGACCAGCGATCTTGATCGGGTCATGCAACACCTGCTCGGCGCCGGCGTGGACACCGCCGACATTTACCTCCAGGCCACCCGCCACGAGTCCTGGGGGCTGGAGGATGGCATCGTCAAGGAAGGCTCGCACAGTATCGACCAGGGCGCCGGCATCCGCGCCGTTTCGGGGGAAAAGACCGGCTTCGCCTACAGCGATGACATCGCTTTCCCGGCCCTGCTGGAAGCGGCGAAAAGTGCCCGGACCATTGCCCGCCGGGGTACCGAGGGCCAACAGGCCGTCGCCCCCGCGGAGCGCCCGCCGTCGCTGTATCTGCCCCTCGATCCGCTGCAATCCCTACCGGAAGAGGACAAGATTGCCCTGCTCAAGCGGCTTGACGTGGAATGCCGCGCGCTGGACCCCCGCGTGGAGCAGGTGTTCGTCAGCCTCTCCGGCAGCCATGAAGTAGTCCTGGTCATGGGCCAGGATGGCGCGGTGCATGGCGATGTACGGCCGCTGGTGCGGCTCAATGTCAGCGTTATCGTAGAGGATCATGGCCGGCGTGAACAAGGCAGTTACGGCGGCGGCGGACGTACCGATTACCGCTATTTCCTTGAGGGCGAGCGCGCCTCGGAATACGCCCGCGAAGCAGTTCGGCAGGCTCTCGTGAATCTGGATGCCGAAGAGGCTCCGGCTGGCAGCATGACCGTCGTACTCGGTTCCGGCTGGCCCGGCATCCTGCTGCACGAAGCCATCGGCCATGGCCTTGAAGGCGATTTCAACCGCAAGGGCACCTCGGCCTTCTCCGGCCGCGTGGGCGAGAAAGTGGCCTCGCCGCTCTGTACCGTGGTCGACGACGGCACACTACCAGGACGGCGTGGCTCGCTGACCATCGATGACGAAGGCACGCCCACTGCCTGTACCACCCTGATCGAAAACGGCATCCTCAAGGGCTACATGCAGGACAAGCTCAACGCCCGCCTGATGGGCGTCTCGCCGACCGGCAATGGTCGCCGGGAGTCCTATCAGCACCTGCCCATGCCGCGCATGACCAATACCTACATGCTGGCCGGTCCGAACGATCCTGAAGAAATCATCCGCTCGGTCAAAAAAGGCCTGTATGCCAAGAATTTCGGCGGCGGACAGGTCGACATCACCTCCGGCAAGTTCGTCTTCTCCGCCAGCGAAGCCTACCTTATCGAGGATGGCAGGATCACCCGCCCCGTCAAGGGCGCGACGCTGATCGGCAACGGGCCGGACGTGCTGACCCGCGTCAGCATGGTTGGTAATGACCTGCAGCTCGATACCGGCGTTGGCACCTGCGGCAAGGACGGGCAAAGCGTCCCGGTGGGCGTGGGCCAGCCCACCCTCAAAGTGGATAGCCTTACCGTCGGCGGCACGCGAGTGACAGGTTAGTCCGCTCCTTTATCCGCTTTCCCCTCAGCTCGCAGCACAGGACTTTTCAGTGGCTTCTCCCCAACTCCCCGCATCCGAACAGGCCCAGCTCGACCATCTGCAAGCCCTGGTGGCAAAGTGCATCGAGGAAACCCGCGCCCAGGGCGCGACCGGCTCGGAAGTGGGCGTCAGCGTGGAAACCGGGCTCTCCGTCACCGCCCGGCTGGGCGAGGTGGAAACCGTCGAACATCACCGCAGCCGGGGCCTCGGCCTGACCGTGTACTTCGGCCAGCGGAAGGGTTCCGCCAGCACCAGCGACCTGAGCCCGGAAGCCATGCGCGAGACCGTGGCCGCCGCCTGTCGCATCGCCCGCTACGCCGCCGAGGACCCCTGCGCTGGCCTCCCCGATGCCGACCTCCTGGCGACCGAATTCCCCGATCTGGACCTTTATTATCCCTGGCCAATCGAACCCTCTGCCGCCATTGATCTGGCCGTGGCCGCCGAAAAAGCCGCCCGGACTTACCACGCCGATATCAGCAACTCCGAAGGCGCCAGTCTCAACACCTTCCAGGGCCTCAGGGTCATGGGTAACAGCCTCGGCTTTCTGCACGGTTTTGCCTCCAGCCGCCACAGCCTCAGTGTCTCCGTCATCGGCGAACGCGACGGTCAGATGCAGCGCGACGACTGGTGGACCGTTGCCCGCGACGCCCGCGACCTGGAGGCGCCCGAGGCCGTGGGCCGCATTGCTGCCGAACGCACGGTCCGGCGTCTCGGTGCACGGAGCCTCGGCACCCGGCAATGTCCAGTGATCTTCGCCGCCGACGTAGCGTCCAGCCTCCTGGGCCATTTCATCGGCGCCATCCGCGGCGGCAATCTCTACCGCAAATCCTCCTTTCTGCTGGATCAGCTCGGCAAACCAGTGTTTCCCGCTTTCGTGCAAATTCATGAGCAGCCGCATCTGAAGAAAGCGCTGGGCAGCGTGCCCTATGACGCTGAGGGCGTCCGCACCGTGCCCCATCATCTGGTCCGTGATGGCGTGCTGGAATCCTATGTCCTTAGCACGTATTCGGCGCGCAAACTCGGGCTCTCCTCGACCGGCAATGCCGGCGGGGTGCATAACCTCATCATCGATCCCGGTTCACTCGATTTACCCGGCCTGTTGCGCCAAATGGGCACGGGCCTTTTGATCACCGAACTGATGGGTCAGGGCGTCAACGTCGTCACCGGCGACTACTCGCGCGGCGCGGCGGGATTCTGGGTGGAAAATGGCGTCATTCAGTATCCGGTCGAAGAATTCACCATCGCCGGCAACCTGCGCGAGATGCTGAAAAACCTCGTCGCCGTCGGCAACGACGTCGATCTTCGCGGCAATACCCGCACCGGGTCGATTCTTCTCGAAGAACTTACCATCGCCGGCAACTGATCGGTCACCAAACTACCGACCCGGTTCTCTCCCCTAGGCTAATACAAAAATAATCCCTCCCACTCTCCCCGGGAGAGGAATTGGGGCAGGGGAAATCCAAACCGGCTCAACACTCCCCAGCCATTATGACCCAGCTCACCCTCACCCAACCCGACGACTGGCACCTGCATCTGCGTGATGGGGCCGCCCTACGCGATGTCGTCGTCGACTCGGCCCGACAGTTCGGGCGCGCCATCGTCATGCCGAACCTCAAGCCACCCGTAACCACGGTGGAGGATGCCCTGGCCTACCGGCAACGCATCCTCGCGGTGCTACCCGAAGGCAGCGCGTTTGACCCGCTGATGACGCTTTATCTGACGGACCAAACCACGGCGGATGAAGTCAGACGGGTGGATGACACGGCCGAAACATACGCCTTCAAGCTCTATCCCGCCGGCGCCACCACCAATTCCGAAGCCGGTGTCAGCCAGCTGGAGGCGTTGTACCCGTTGCTGGAAGTCATGGAACGCCATGACGTGCCGCTCCTTGTGCATGGCGAAGTGACTGACCCCGGCATCGACATTTTCGACCGGGAAAAGGTTTTCATCGAGCGCCACCTGTCACCGCTGCTTGAGCGTTTCCCCTGCCTACGGGTGGTGCTGGAGCACATCACCACCCGCGAAGGGGCGGAGTTCATCCTGGACAGCCGGTCCGGCGTCGGAGCGACGATCACGGCCCATCACCTCCTGTTCAACCGCAACGCTCTTTTGGCCGGCGGGATTCGCCCACATTTTTATTGCCTGCCCATCCTCAAGCGCGAGCCGCACCGCCAGGCCCTGCTCAAGGCGGCCACCAGCGGCAATCCAAAATTCTTTCTCGGCACCGACAGCGCACCGCATGCGCGCCAGCAAAAGGAATCCGCCTGCGGCTGTGCCGGCTGCTACACCGCCCATGCCGCGCTGGAGCTTTATGCCACGGCGTTCGCATCCGCCGGCGCGATCGGCCAACTGGAAGCCTTCGCCAGTCTCCACGGCGCCGATTTCTACCGGCTGCCCCGGAATACCCGCCGCATCACCTTGGAACAGTCGCCGTGGGACATCCCTGACTGGCAGCGTTGCGGGGATGAGGAATTGATCCCCTTCCTGGCCGGGGAGACCGTGCAGTGGCGATTCATCAGCGCCGAATCACCGGCGGCGCGGCCGGGTTAATCGGTCATCCTGATGGCCCGGATGTGCCGGAATTGGCGAGAAAATGGACTACAACCAATCCTTCCCCTTCTTCCTCACCTGTTCGTAAAACGCATCCATGACCTCGACAAAGGATTCGTCCTTGTCCCAGAACGGCGGGTAGTCGCCGCCCTTCCGAATGAGGATGCCGGAGACGGCGGCGGGGGTGGCGGGTTCGACGCCGGCGGGCAGTTTGCGCTGGCCGCGCCAGAAGTCGCGGGGCGAGACAAGGTCCGGCAGTACCTGCTCAATGGGCCGAGTGAAGAACGAGGCGGCGGGTTGCGGTTCCGGGGCGGCCGCATCGAGCGCCGAGGCGAGTGCCGCCCCCAACGGGGTGGCCTTGAGCCGCTGTATGAGTTCGGCCCGCGAAAGACCTCGCAATTCGAAGAGCAGGAACGGGTCCTGATCGAGCCTGCCCGCCAGCAGGCAGTAAATCGCGGTAATGTGCTTGCAGGGGACTTCAAGCTCCGGACATGTGCAGCGGCTGGTGATTTCTTCACGGTTCGCGGGCAGCAGCCTGACGCCCAGCTCCGCGAGCGGCCGCTCGATTTCGTCCGGCATTTCGTTGAACAACAGCCGGGAGATGTACCCGGCGCGGCTGCCGATCAGCGTCAGCGCCTCGTCCCAGGCCGCATCGGGGATGGGAGCAAACTCGATCTCCGTGGTGCAGGCTGGGGCCTCATGGATACCGTAATAAGGATTGACCTTGCCGCGAATATGCGCCTCTACCCGGGTCCCCCTGATCCCCCACTGCCCGATGCGGTTGCCAATCAAATACTGCCTTCCGCGCGCCATCTGCCCCGGCTCGGTATAGGATTCCAACACTTCCAGAAAGCGGCGGCCCCACCAGGTCTTGCCCATTTTATGCATGCTGATTTTGCTCAATTGCGGACAATTTCATGAAAAGCGGAACACGGCTCCATGGCAAACTATCGAAAAGGCAGTTCGGCTTGCAAGATGACGGAGAGTCCGCCTTACGTGACCGGACCGCATTGTATCCGACACGCCGCAATGACCTGCTTTTCTTTCGGGCGAGTCCTGACTGTTTGAACCTCGCAACTGGGACACCCAAGAATCACCAGCCATTAAAACGCGTATTCCTGCTATGAGTCCTCCTCCCCTTACCGGTATGGGCGTCTACGGCCGAAAGCGCCGCGCTGGATCTGACCATGAGCTAGGGGGGCTTTTTCGTTGGCCGTGTTTGTGCTGGCCTATTTGGTGGTGGTATTGGAGGAGATGATCGAGCTGCGCAAGTCCAAGCCGATGATGCTGGCTGCCGCGCTGATCTGGGTGGAGATTGCCCCTTAATAACAAGGATGCGGGGCTTCCCGGAGATTGCCGAGCAGGCCATCCGCCATGACGCACTTGAAAACGGCGAGCTGCTGCTGCCCCTGATCGTCTCGATCGCCTAGGTCAATGCGATGAATGAACGCGGCGTCTTCAACAGTCTCCGGGCCTGGCTTATCAAGCTCGGTTTCAGTTACTGGCAGTTGTTCTGGGTGACTGGGTTCCTGGCGTTTTTTATTTCCTCGGTCTCCAAACAACATGACCACGGCCATGCTGATGTGCGCAGTGGTGATGGCCGTGAGCAATGACGATCCCCGCCATGTCGGCGTCTCGTGTCAACATCGTGGCCGCCGCCTATGCGGGCTGCACTTTCTGACCGTTTGGTGACATCACGAGCCTGATGATCTGGCAGAAGGGTATTCACGATTTCTGAACCCTATTTG
>JAJRDJ010000211.1 GCA_028678445.1 Methylococcaceae bacterium | reverse complement strand
TAGTCCGTCGGTGTGGCCCAGAGGCGCAAAACACCGGGAGGCTGTCGTTACAGCCAGCCGGCATGGTCTTCGGCGTATCAGAAACGCTTAGGATGCCCTGGTTTCCAGCATGGCGACCGCCGGCAGTTTCTTGCCTTCCAGGAATTCCAGAAAGGCACCGCCGCCGGTGGAGGAATAGGACACCTGGTCCTCGATGCCGTATTTCTGGATGGCGGCGAGGGTATCCCCGCCGCCGGCAATGGAAAAACCCGCGCTATCGGCCACGGCTTTGGCTACGGTCTGGGTGCCGTGGCTGAATTGCTCGATCTCGAATACCCCCACCGGGCCGTTCCAGACAATGGTGCCGGCGGCCTTGATGATGTCGGCATAACGGGTGGCGGTGTCCGGCCCGATATCGAGAATCAGGTCATCCTCGGCGACTTCACTGACCTGTTTGATGGTAGCGACGGCGGTTTCGGAGAATTCCTTGGCGGTGACGACATCGGTCGGCACCGGAATCTCGCCACCGCGGGCTTTGGCTTGCGCGATCAGGCGCTGCGCTTCGGGAATCAGATCGGCTTCATAGAGGGATTTACCGACCGGAAAGCCCGCCGCCGCGATGAAGGTGTTCGCAATGCCGCCGCCGACAATGAGCTGGTCACAAAGATTGGAGAGGGATTCCAGCACTTCCAGTTTGCCCGAAACCTTGGACCCGCCGACGATGGCCAGCAATGGCCGGTCCGGGCTCTTTAGCGCCTTGCCGAGGGCGTCCAGCTCGGCGGCCAGCAGGAGGCCGGCACAGGCGACCGGGGCGAAACGGCCGACCCCATGAGTGGAGGCATGGGCCCTGTGCGCGGAACCGAAAGCGTCCATCACATAGACGTCACAAAGTGCCGCCATCTGTTTGGCAAGAGTCTCGTTATCCTTCTTTTCACCGATGTTGAAGCGGACGTTCTCGCACAGCACCACCTCGCCCGGGCCGGCTTCGACGCCATTCAGCCAGTCCTTGGCCAATTTCACCGGCCGGCCGAGTAGTTCACTCAGGCGGTTGGCCACGGGTTGCAGAGAGAATTCCTCGGCATATTCGCCCTCGCTGGGACGACCCAGGTGTGACATCAGCATCACTTGCGCCCCGGCCTCCAGGCAGTGCTGGATAGTGGGCAGGCTGGCGCGGATGCGGGTGTCGCTGGTGACCTTGCCTTCCTTGACGGGTACGTTCAGGTCTTCGCGGATCAGCACACGCTTGCCGGCCAGATCGAGTTCGGTCAGTCGCTTGAAGCTCATGGTGGGTTCCTGGGGTGTGATTAACGATTATAGAAATATAGAAAATCAGTCGTGACGCCATTTTATGGAGCAACCCATGCTGGGGATTTGCTCGGCGGGGCCTTGGCCTGTTGCGGCCACCTGTCGCATGGCCTCGAACAGCTCCCGGCGGCTGCCGGGCGGGGCCGGGTCATGGCCGCTGGCATCGAGCCGTCCGCGATACTGCAGTTCGAGTTGGGCGTTGTAGCCGAAAAAATCCGGGGTGCAGATTGCGCCATAGGCTTTGGCGACGGTCTGGGTCGCGTCGAGCAGATACGGGAAGTCATAGCCCTGCCGAGCGGCGACCCGCTGCATGTTCTCGAACGAATCTTCCGGGTACTCGACCGGATCGTTCGACATGATGGCCACGCTGTGGATGCCGTGCTCGCGAAGCTCCCGGGTGTCCCGAACCAGCCGGTCCCGTATGGCTTTGACGTAAGGGCAGTGGTTGCAAATAAACATGACCAGCAGCCCGTTGGGACCCCGGCATTGGTCCAGCGTCCAGATGTTGCCGTCAATGCCGGGCAATGAGAATTCAGGCGCCGGGGCGCCAAAGTCGCAGACGGGAGTTTTCAGAAGCACCATCGCTGATTAGAAAGCCGAGGGGGACTGGAACGAAATCATAGCAAAAGCCATCCGCCGCGGGGCGGGCTTTCAGGAATTCTCATTTTCGGGTTCGGGTTGGCCTTCCCCCCATTCCTTGGCGTTAACTCGTAGTCGCGGCATTCAGCCGCGTACGCCAGCGCCAGGCTGGTGCCGCCATCAGGCCATCAGGCCGTGCGCATTAGCCACAGCACCGCCATAACCACAGTGAGCGCCAACAGGGCCGGGAAGGAGACGGAGAACAGCGGGTTGAGATCGTAAATCAGGCCGAGGTGCCCGAACATCTTGTCAAACAAATGAAAGCCCAGGCCAATCACGGCTCCCGCGACGATGCGTTGTCCGGTGCCGACCTCGCGCCGCACCGTCAGCACGAAAGGCACCGCGACCATGAGCATGACCAGCGTCACAAAGGGATTGACCAGCCGCCCCCAAAAGGCCTGCTCGACCAACATGGATTGCTGAGCGTTTTCCCTGAGATATTGGGTGTAGTGGTAAAGCTCCATCACGGACAGGTTCTCGGGGCGGATGACGAAGGCATTCAGCAGTTCCGGCGCCAGCACCGATGACCAGTCGGCTTCTTCCTTGCTGTTGGTGGTGACCTGTCCCTCTGGGAACAGGCTGGTGCGTATGCCCTTGAGATTCCAGTGGATACCGTCATGAATCGCCTGATCGGCATGGGTCGCTTGCGTCAGTCGCTTTTGCGGGTTGACATCGTAAATACTGATGTCGCCGAGGCTTTTTGGTTTGTTCATGACGCGGATGTTGATGAAGATATCGCCATCCCGTACCCAGAACCCGTAGCGGGACCGCGAGGTTACCTGCTTGCTTTGCGCGATGGATTTGAGGTTTTGCGCGGCGCGTTCGGAGGGCGGCGCGATCAGCTCGCCGACGGTCACCGAGAGCGTGAGGAGGAACAGTCCGCCGAGCAGGACCGCGGCAATGATGCGCGCGCGCGATATGCCGGCGGCTTGCATGGCAACGAGTTCCCGGTTGTTGGCGAGAGCCCCTAGGGTGACCAGGCTGCCGACCAAGGCGGCCGGTGGCAGCAGTTCATAAAAATTGCGGGGCAAGGTAAGCCCGAGATATTTGAAGATTTGCCGGATGCCATAATCGCCCTTGCCCACGTCGCCCAGTTCGTCGGCAAAGCTGAAGAAGGTCAGAAGCGCCAGCAGCACCAGAATGGCCACCAGGGAACCTTTGATGACTTCCTTGGCAATATACCAGTCGAGACTGCGGATCATGTCCGCACCCTCAAGCCCAGTGCGTGCCGGACCCAGCGTGGCCCCAGGTTCTTGAGAAACAGCGCCAAGGTGATGAGCATTAGGAGCCCATAAATGGCCGTATAGGCGATCCAGGGCGGTATCTTGCCGGTCATCAGCATCCCTTGTGAAATTTTCTGGGCATTTTCGTAAATGATGTAGATCAGAAATGCCGAGAAGACATTGCCATAGGGTCCCTGGCGGGGCGAAACCCGTGCCAGCGGCACGGCCAAGAGTGACAGTGCGATAACGCCCAGGGGGATGGTAACGCGTTTTTGAAGTTCGGCCAGCTCCGGGGGGGTCCGGTTGATGAAGAGTTGCCAGGAGTCGGTGGCCTCCCGTTTCAGCGCGGCCGAAACCTCTTCCGGACCGCTGATGCGCACCCCGTATTCGCCAAACTCGCTGATGACATAGTCCGCTAACCCGGGGATGCCCTGGTAACGCCGTCCGTCATTCAGTATGACAAAGTTGTCGCCGTTTTCCGCCTTGTGCAAGCGACCCCGTTCGGCGATTACCACGCCGGTGCTGGCGTTCTGCCGACTTTGCACAAAGATGTTGCGCATCTCACGGTTTTCGTCCATTTCCTCCGCATACAGCACAACATCGCCGGAGCTGAACTCATTGAACCGGCCGGCCTTGATGCCGCGGATATCGTGGGTTTCCACGTCGCGCAGGATGAGTGTCTGGATATGCCGCTCGCTCCACGGCATGACCATCAGTGACAGATAGCCGGACAGGAAGAACACGGGAATGATGACCCAGTTCAAGGCCCGGTAGAGACGCTTGGCACCGATGCCGGCTGACGCCAGTATGGACATTTCATGGTCACGGTACATGCGGCCGGTGACGGTGAGAATCGCCATGAATAAGGAGGGGGGGATCAGGATGGCGGTCGCTGTCAGGGTTTTCAGGCCGATGAGTGAAAAAACGATGTCGGCGGAAACCTCGCCTTCGATGGCCTTGGTCAGTATGTCCAGAAACTTTCGGCTGACAATGATGGTGACCAGCACCAGGAGGATGGAGACCAGGGTTTTTGTGAGTTCCCAGGCGATCATGCGGTCGACCACGGTTAGCGGAAACCGGCGGTAGCGGCGCGTCGGGGTGGATCGGGACTGGCTCATGAGGGATATGCTGGGGATGGTTCGGTTGTGCAGTATCTGATGTAGGGAAGGTTCGCAAGCGGACTTTGTGGCTTCGTCCCCTGTGGCAGTGAGTAGTTGCGTTTGGACGTCTCGCCCGATACCTTGTTATTCTTTGGAGCGTTGAATTTCCAGTATGAGCCTTCGCCGGGTTTTTCGCCTTCAGCAATGAACCTGATTATCTGAACTCCAACCAGCACAGTTTACTATGGACTACCAGACCAAATCCGAATACGTCGAGAGTCTCGTCACCCCCTGTTTCGTGGGAGGTTTCTATCAGAAACGCAAACTCACCCCGTCAGCCGTCATGCTGGATGCCCGGCTGGACGGTCTACTGGAGAAATTACTGAAGCGCGACGACATCGAGGGCAAGCCGGGCGATGTGCTCGTCATCCCGCATACGCCTCTGGAGGACATCGAGCGAGTCATTCTGGTGGGCCTCGGCAAGAAGGAGGAGCTCAATCCCGCCGCCTATCGCAAGGCGCTGGCCGCGGCGGCCAAGGCGCTGAAGGACGTTAATGCCAAACAGGCGGTGTCTGCCTTGCCCGAAGCGGAAGTTCAGGGGCGTGATTTCGCCTGGAATATCCGCCAGAGCATCGAAACGCTCGACGCCTCACTTTACCGCTTTACCGACTGCAAGAGTGAGCCGGGGAACCACAAGACGAAGCTGAACAAATTGTATTTCCTGGTGAACGATGAGACTGCCCTGGCCATGGCGAAAACGGCGATTGAGCAGGGGCGGGCCATCGCGCAGGGCGTCAAGCTGGCGAAGGATCTCGCCAATCAGCCCGGTAACGTCTGTACGCCCACCCATCTGGCGGAACAGGCCGAGCGCGTCGGCAAGCACCATAAAAAGCTCAAGGTGAAGGTGCTCGTCGAAAAAGATCTCGAGGTGCTGGGGATGGGTGCGTTCCTCTCTGTCTCCCGGGGCAGCGATGAGCCGGCACGTCTCATCGTAATGGAATATTCGGGCACTGCCGCCAAGACGCCGCCCTATGTGTTGATCGGCAAGGGTCTCACTTTCGATGCCGGCGGTATTTCCATCAAGCCGGCGGCGAACATGGACGAGATGAAATACGACATGTGCGGCGGCGCCGGCGTGATCGGGGCGCTCCTGGCGGTCGCCGAATTGCAGTTGCCACTGAACGTGGTGGGGCTGGTGCCCGCCTCGGAGAATCTACCGTCCGGTACTGCGAACAAGCCGGGAGACATCGTCAAGAGCATGGCAGGCACCACCATCGAAATTCTCAACACCGACGCCGAGGGCCGGCTGCTGCTCTGCGACGTGCTGACTTATGCCAAGCGTTATGAACCCGCCGCAGTGATCGATGTGGCGACCTTGACCGGCGCCTGCGTCGTCGCGCTCGGGAGGCATCCGAGCGGTCTTTGGAGCAATAACGAGGAATTGGCGGCTGCCGTGACCGCGGCGGGGGACACGGCCTTCGATCGTGTCTGGCGCATGCCGCTCTGGGAGGAATACCAGGAGCAGATGAAATCCAATTTTGCCGATGTGGCGAACATCGGGGGTCCCGATGGCGGCAGCGTGACAGCCGCCTGTTTCCTGTCCAGGTTCGCCAAGGACTTTCCTTGGGCGCATGTTGACATCGCCGGCACCGCTTGGAAATCCGGCGCCGATAAAGGCGCCACGGGCCGCCCGGTGCCCCTGCTGGTGCAGTACCTGATCGATAGGACGCAATGACCCGCGTTGATTTTTACATTCTTCCGGGCCGTGACCCGCACACGCGTCGGCTCACTGCCTGCAAGCTCATCGAGAAGGCCTTCAGGCAGGGGCACAGCTTGTATCTGAAGACCGATTCGGCCGAGGAAACCCGACAGTTTGACGATCTCTTGTGGACTTTCCGGCAAGGCAGCTTCGTTCCCCATGAACTTGCAGGAACGCCGAAGGCCGAAGCCCCGGTCATCATTGGTCACGAACCGCCTCCCGAAGGCTCGCGGGATGTACTGGTGAACATGGGGATGACCATGCCCGAGGGTTTCGAGGCATTCGACCGGGTCGCCGAACTGGTGGATCAGGATGCGGCCATCAGGCGGGCAGGCCGGGAGCGGTACAAGCAATATCAGGCCCAGGGCCATGCCATTACCACCCATCAACTCGACCGGCCTGATGCATGATCCGGGTCAGGCCAACCCAAATATTTGATTGACATCACCCTCTCTTCGCAACCCAGCGCATGCACCTGTTGCCTTTCGCGATACCCATGGAAAAGACCTACGAACCCCACGCCCTCGAACAACGCTGGTACTCAACCTGGGAAACCCGTGGCTATTTCGCTCCTTCCGGAAGTGGCGATCCGTTCTGCATCATGATCCCGCCGCCGAATGTCACGGGCAGCCTGCATATGGGACACGGGTTCAACAACACCATCATGGACACGCTGGTCCGTTTCCGCCGGATGCAGGGGCGCAATACCCTCTGGCAGGTGGGCACCGATCACGCCGGCATCGCGACGCAGATGGTGGTCGAGAGGCAACTCGCCGCCGACAAGGTCACTCGTCATGATCTCGGACGCGAGTCGTTTCTGGAGAAGGTCTGGCACTGGAAGGCGGAATCCGGCGGCACCATCACCCGCCAGCTCAGACGCCTGGGGTCTTCGGTGGACTGGAGCAGGGAGCGCTTCACCATGGACGAGGGGCTGTCGCGCGCGGTGCAGGAAGCGTTTGTCCGGCTGTATGACGAAGGTCTTATCTATCGCGGCAAGCGGCTGGTGAACTGGGACCCGACGCTGCACACCGCCATCTCCGACCTGGAAGTTCAGAGCGAGGAGGAAAAGGGCAGTCTCTGGTATTTCCGCTATCCTCTGGCCGGCGGTTCAGGGTATTTAGTGGTTGCCACGACTCGCCCGGAAACCATGCTGGGCGACACCGCCGTCGCCGTGCATCCCGAGGATGAGCGCTACCGCCATCTGGTGGGCCAGAAAATCCACTTGCCCATCGTGGGCCGTGAAATCCCCATCATCGCCGATGAGTATGTCGATCCGGCCTTTGGTACCGGCTGCGTCAAGATCACGCCCGCCCATGATTTCAACGACTACGAGATCGGCAAGCGCCATAACTTGCCGCTGATCAATGTGCTGGACCGGGACGCCCGGATTCTGCATGAATTCACCGTCATTACCTTCGAAGGTTATGCCGGCTCCCATGGTGAGGCAGCCCCGGTGGAATATGCGGGGGTGGACCGTTTCGCGGCGCGCCAGCGGATCGTCGAGGAATTTGAAGCGCTGAGCCTGCTCGAGAAGATCGAACCGCATACGCTGAAAGTGCCCCGCGGCGACCGATCGGGCGCGGTTATCGAACCTTGGCTGACAGACCAGTGGTATGTGGACGCCAAAACACTGGCCAGGCCGGCCATTGCGGCAGTCGAGGAGGGCCGGATCCGCTTCGTTCCGCAACAGTATGAGAATCTCTATTTCTCCTGGATGCGCGACATTCAGGATTGGTGCATTTCCCGCCAATTATGGTGGGGTCATCGCATCCCGGCCTGGTACGACGACCGGGGACAGGTGTATGTCGGGCGGAACGAGGCGGAAGTGCGGTCCAAGTATAGTCTGGATGCTGGCATCCCGCTGCGGCAGGACGAGGATGTGCTGGATACCTGGTTCTCCTCGGCTTTGTGGACGTTCTCCACGCTGGGCTGGCCTGAGAAGACCGCGGAACTCGAAACCTTCCACCCGACAGACGTGCTGGTCACCGGCTTCGACATCATATTCTTCTGGGTCGCCCGCATGGTCATGATGACGCTGCACTTCATGAAACACCCTGACGGTTCGCCCCAGGTGCCGTTCAAGACTGTCTACGTGCATGGCTTGGTGCGCGATGCCGAAGGACAGAAAATGTCGAAATCCAAGGGCAACGTGCTGGACCCGCTGGACATCATCGACGGCACCACCCTGGATGAACTCATTGCCAAGCGCGTCGCCGGCCTGATGCAGCCGCAGATGGCGGCGAAGATCGAGAAACGCACCCGCAAGGAATTCCCGGAGGGCATCGCCGCCTATGGCTGCGATGCCCTGCGCTTCACCTTTGCCTCGCTGGCCTCCACCGGGCGCGACATCAAGTTCGACATGGGACGCGTCGAGGGCTACCGTAATTTCTGCAACAAGCTGTGGAATGCCGCTCGCTTCGTGCTGATGAATACCGAGGGACAGGATGCCGGCCTGTCGGGCGAGGTGGCTTACAGCCTGCCGGATCGCTGGATTCGTTCGCGGCTCAACCAGGCCATTGCCGAGACGCTGGCGGCGTTCGAGGAATTCCGGTTTGACCTCGCCGCGCGCAGTCTCTACGAATTCACCTGGAACGAATACTGCGACTGGTATCTGGAACTCGCCAAGGTCAGCCTGCAGTCCGAGGACGCAACGCTCCAGCGCGGCACTCGCCAGACACTGGCGCAGGTGCTGGAGACAGTCTTGCGTCTGACGCACCCGATCATGCCGTATATCACCGAGGAAATCTGGCAACGGGCCGCACCGCTGGCAGGCAAGGGTGGCGCAACCATCATGCGCGAGCCCTATCCCGAGGTCGATCCCCGGCTGGACGATGTTACCAGCGAGGCCGTTATTGACTGGGTGATGGCCGTGCTTTTGGGTATCCGCCGGATTCGCGGTGAAATGAATATCGCCCCGGGCAAACCGCTGACGGTATTGCTGGAAAATGGTTCGGAGCAGGACCGAGCCTATCTGGAGGCCAGCCGCGACTATCTCCATAAAATCGGCCGCGTCGAAAGTCTGACCTGGCTGGCGCCAGGCGAAACAACGCCGGAGTCCGCCATCGCCTTGGTGGGTGAGCTGAAAGTGCTCATCCCGATGCAGGGTCTGATTGACAAGGAGGCCGAACTGGCCCGCCTCGGCCGGGAGATTCAGCGTCTGGAGAAAGAGCTGCCGCGGCTGGCGGGCAAGTTGGGCGATCAGGGCTTTCTGGACAAAGCCCCGTTGCCGGTGGTCGAAAAGGAAAAGGCGCGGCTGCAGGAACTCCGGCAGAAGTTGGCGGAGCTAGAGACCCAGATGGAACGGATCAGGGTGCTGTGAAGCGGTCAGTTGCGACTGAAGCCGGAGCGATGCATACCGGGATCCGGATAATGTGCTCATGGCAACCGTAAACCCGCCCGCGCTTTGCGGTTTGGCGCAGAGCCTTGTAAAACTTGGGCTTCTGACTGAGTCTCGTGCCCAGGCTTGCTGTGCGGAAGCCGCGCGCAAGAACGTGCCTCTGTCCAGCTATTTAGTCACCAGTCATACTCTCGAGAGCCTCGAGATAGCTGCCAATGTGTCACAGGAATTTGGCGTTCCGTTGCTCGATCTCGCCGCCGTCGTGCCCGAGTGTATCCCGCTCAAGGCGGTGAGTGAGAAACTGCTGGTGAAGCATCATGTTCTGCCCTTATTTCAGCGCGGCAACCGGCTGTCCCTCGCGGTCTCCGACCCCACCCAGCATTTGGCTTTCGAGGAGATCAAGTTCCATTCCGGGATGATTGTCGAGATCGTGGTGGTGGAGGAAGACAAGCTGGCCAAGGCGATTGAGGCGGCGGTCGAAGCGGCAGACACCACGTTCCGGGAACTCCTGAATGTCAACCTGGACGCCATCAGCCTGAACCTGGCCGAACCCGGCAAGGGCGGCGCCGAGCCGACGGTGGAGCTGGACGATACCCCGGTCGTACGGTTTGTGAACAAGATACTGCTCGACGCCATAAAAAAAGGGGCGTCGGATATCCATTTCGAACCCTACGAGAAGGAATTCAGGATCCGGGTGCGGAATGATGGC
>JAJRDJ010000210.1 GCA_028678445.1 Methylococcaceae bacterium | reverse complement strand
TTACCGCCCTGGGCCGTCGGCTCAACGCAAACGCGCTGACGATGGCCAGCAGGATACTCAAGACCAGCAGCAGTCCGGCCAGCGCGGCAAGGGCTACATGAACGGCGTCGAGCGTCGTGGGAATCGCATTAAGATCAATGGGCATTCATCACCTCGAAAAAGACCGGCCGGTTTGTCGGGGCGGCCAGAATTGACACACATCCTCCGGCGCCCCTGATGGGGCGTTCCGGCGGGGAAAACTAAATTTGGAGTGTTATTTCGAATCTGGCGGGAACCGTCAGGGCTTCTGTTCGGAATAACGCGCCGCCTGCGCCCCCATCACGACCCTGACGACTTGCTGGGCGGCACGGGAGCGTTTGCTGCGGATGTAATGGTCCGAGATCGTCCCGGGTACCTTTTCCGCATCAAAGGCTTCCTTGATCACGACCAGCATCTTTTCACAATTACGCAGAATCAGATCGGTCACCTTCCGTGAATCTTCCTTGTCATTGACATGGGCACGGGTTTCTTCATTGATACAAACCTGGTATTGCTCCACCCCGGCATTGACCTTCGCCTGGGTCTTTTCGCTGAGTGTGGAGGGCTGCCACTCCTGCTTGATCTCCTCGGTGGCGGCGGCCAGCGCCGCTCCGGAGAACAACAGCAAAAGCGAGCTCAGCAGGGGGGCGCGGGTTCGGGTCATAGCGTTAATTGCCTTCCTTTATGGATGATGCTTCGGGTTCCTTATGCGGAATGACTTCGAAGATGATCAGTTCAGCCTCGCCGTCACTGACATTTTCAGCCGTCATGACTGCTCCGCTCTCCCAGAACACCTGCCCGGGCCCATATTCATTCACCTGACCACCTTCTTCTATCCTGACCCTGCCTTTCACCACATATCGGGGACCCGGCCCCTCATGCACATGCTGAGGTGTCTTGAACCCTTTTGGAAAGGCAATCCGGAACACTTTGGTGTCGAATTTGCCGGAATTCAACTTCACGGAATTTTCGAGCAGTATCTGTTTTGGAGGCATCGGCGGTGCGGGAGGGGGTATCGGCGCTTCCTCGGCCTGGGCCGGGCCAGTTGCCAGCAATACAGCCAGGGACATAAACAGCTTTGACTTCAGGGTCATGGCAATCACCTCTCGATTGAATTCACGGAGTCTATTATCCAAGGAACATCATGACGGTGTCAGTCTTCCTCCAGGCCGGCAAGCTGATGAGAGTCAGCCGGAAGCTTGAGCGACTTCTTCAACCTCGGGAATATGGGCCCGGCGCCGCAGCCACATCACGCCGAGAAGATCCCAGATGCCTACCCACAAACGGTGCCAGGTACCGTATTTCGACTGGCCGCGCGTCCGGGGACGGTGATTGACCTCGACGGAGACCACGGTGCCACCGGCGCGCTGTGCCAACGCGGGCAGGAAACGGTGCATGTGATCGAAATAGGGCATCGCCAGGAACAGGTCGCGATCGAAAACCTTAAGACCGCAGCCCGTGTCGGGAGTTGCATCCCGCAACAGGGCAGCGCGGATGCGATTGGCGAACCGCGAGGAGAACTTGCGCCAGCCGGTATCCTTGCGGTTGCGGCGATACCCTGCCACCAGCGCAGCTTGGCCAGATTGCCCAAGCTCACGCCAGGCCTCCATCAGCGCGGGGATATTGGCCGGGTCGTTCTGGCCGTCGCCATCCAGGGTGGCAATCACCGTGCCCCGCGCCGCGAGGATGCCGGTTCTAAGCGCCGTGCTCTGCCCGCAGCAACGCCGGTGATGGAGAACCCGCAACCGGGGAAAGTCTTGTTTGAGGTCGATGAGCCGCGCCAGCGTGTCATCGGTGCTGCCATCGTCGATATAAATGATTTCATGATCCATTCCCCCGACAGCGATGCCAATCTCCTCGATGAGGGGGCGGAGGTTTTCGTTTTCGTTATGGACGGGTACAACGATGCTCAGTCTCATGTTCATTCTTGCCGTTACCAGGTCATTTGATAGGTGACGGCCGGATCGCCGTGGCCAGGGATGATCTCACCGATGGGCCAGGCCTGCTCGCCCGCCGCGCGGAGGGTTTCCAGCACCCTGGACTCGTCCCCGGGCGCGACACAGACGATCATGCCGATGCCGCAGTTGAATGTCTTGAGCATCTCGGCCTCGGCCACCCTGCCCCGCTGTTTGAGCCAGTCAAACACGGGCGGCCGTGGCCAGGCGCTCAAGTCGATGCGCGCCGCCGTGCCTTGCGGCATAACCCTGGGAAGATTCTCAGTGATGCCGCCGCCGGTGATATGCGCCAGGGCGTGCACCGGAATCGTCGCGATAAGTGATAGCAGGGGTTTGACATAAATACGCGTTGGCGCCATCAGCCATTCGATCAATGGACGCCCGTCGAGCAACTGTTCCGCCCCGCCGCCGGCGCGATCGAGGATTTTCCTGATCAGCGAGTAGCCGTTGGAATGCGGTCCGGAGGACGCAAGGCCAATCAGGCGATCACCGGCATTAACCCTGGAGCCATCCAGAATCTCGCTCTTTTCCACCACGCCGACACAGAAGCCGGCCAGATCATAATCACCTGCTGCGTACATACCCGGCATCTCGGCGGTTTCCCCACCCACCAAGGCACAACCCGCAAGCTCACAACCCTTGCCGATGCCCTCGATTACCGCAGCGGCCACAGCCACATCAAGCTTGCCGGTCGCATAATAATCCAGGAAAAACAACGGCTCCGCACCCTGCACGATGAGATCGTTGACGCACATGGCGACCAGATCGATCCCCACGCTGTCATGCCGTCCGGTCTCGATGGCCAGCTTCAGCTTGGTACCAACGCCGTCCGTGCCCGCCACCAGCACTGGCTGGCGATACCGATCGACCGGCAGTTCAAAAAGGGAACCGAATCCGCCCAGGCCAGCCAGCACGCCGGGGATGCGAGTGCGGGCCGCCACCGGCTTGATACGCTCGACCAGCGCATTACCGGCATCGATATCCACCCCGGCGCTGCGGTAATCGAGGGACTCTTCGGAAAGTGTGGAACTCAAGATGATGCTCGCATGTATAACACCGGCCAACCCGACGGGACGGTAGGAAAATTAGCGGATTCCCGGGCCTTTACCCTCAGGTAGTATCCAGATTATTTGTGCTATTTTACATGGCCGCAGGCCACTTCGACGCAACAACGAGGGTGACATACCATTATCGCCGTCCGCATTTTTGGTTTGGGCGTGGATTTGATTGGCTCATGACAATAATAACAATTTGATGCCGGAGGCCCCCTTGAGTCCTCGCCACATCCCCAACATCATTTCCCTAGCCCGGATTCTGCTGGTATTGCCGGTCATCGAAGCAATACTGAAGCATGACTTTGGGCGGGCCATCGTCTGGTTCACGATCGCCGGCCTGTCCGATGGGGTGGATGGCTTTCTGGCCCGTCATTATGGCTGGCAATCACGGCTAGGGTCCTTTCTCGATCCCGTGGCCGACAAACTATTGCTCGGATCAAGCTTCATCTGTCTTGCCTGGCTGGGTGTACTGCCGGTCTGGCTTGCGGTATTGGTAGTGTTACGTGATCTGGTGATTTTTCTGGGCGCCGTGGGAAGCTATTTCCTGACGGAACCATTTGATGGCCAGCCCTCCCGGATCAGCAAGCTCAATACGCTGAGCCAGTTAGTGCTGGTATTCGCTATTTTGCTCAGCCCCGGCATCCTGCCCATTCCCACTGCGATGGTCCAGGCCCTGCTGATTCTGGTAACCCTCACCACGCTGGTGAGTGGTGTGTTGTATGTCGTGACCTGGGGTTCACGTTTTTACCGGGCCTCGAACTCATCTGGCGATTGAGCCCTTCGGCCAAATTGAAGCCTGAGAGCTATAGATTTTCTAAACTCGTTAAAGCGTGGGCCTTGGTCGATAAGAACGAAGGCTTGTTTGGTGCCTCGGGCCGGGGTCGAACCGGCACGACTGTTGAGGTCGCGGGATTTTAAGTCCCGTGTGTCTACCAATTTCACCACCGAGGCAGGCGCTTGTAGCGGGGTAAGGTTTCCAGAAAACCATTCTGAGTCGCCGGAATCCGGGAGTCATCCCCCCCTTGCGAGGGCGGAGTCTCTCATTTTAACGGGGTAGGCCGCAACTGCGATTGTCATTCCAATTGCCAGGGCTGCTCTGGTCAATACGTGAGCGTTACCCCGCCAAACCCCGCGATGCGGGTAGTGCCGTAGCCATAGACTTCCTGGAATTGCTTGTCGAACAGATTGTCGATGCGGGCAAACAGTTTAACGTACGGATTGACCTGGTAGCTGCCGGCCAGATTGGCGATAGCGTAGGCAGGCACCCGGGTGCCGAGCACACCGTCCTTTTCACCGACGGCGATGACCATGAAGTTCACATCGGCATCTTTCAGAAACCGGTAATTGGCTTCGAAATTGCCCTTGTTGCGGGGGCGGTTGACCAAGGGTTCGCCGGTATCTTCGTCCAGCGTGTTGTTGTAGGTGTAATTGCCCCGCAGCATGAGATCCTCGATGGGCGTGACCTGGAAGAACGCCTCCACGCCTTTCGCGGTGGCGCTATTGATGTTTTCGGCGATCCACAACGGGGGGGCGGCCTGAATCAGGTTGTTGAACTGATTCGAGAAGAAGGTTGCGCCGAACTGGATGGTCTGATTCAGGAAGCCCTGCTCAAACCCCACATCCCAGTTCAGGCTGGTCTCCGGTTTTAGATCGCGGTTGCCAAAAAACGGGGCGTAGAGTTCATAGAGCGTCGGCACCTTGAAGCCGGTCCCTATGTTGCCCTTGAGCTTGCTGCCGGTTTCATCGATCAGCACCGCTTCGGTAAGACTCCAGGTGACTTTGCTGCCAGAAATGTTGTTTTCGGCATAACGGACCGAGGCGGTGGTGAACGAGCGGTCGAAGAGCGTGAACTTATCCGACAGGTAATAACCCTGGGTGTTGAAGCTCTTTGTGCCGATGCCTTCGCTCTGATTCTCCAGCCAGTCTTCTTCGTTCTCCAGGCCCAGCATGAGGGTATTGTCCTTGTGCAGATGGAAAATATGCTGCCAGTCGCCCTTGAGCTTCATGCCCAGATAATCACCGGACAGGTCATAGGGCAGGCTGGGATCCCAGTTGCTATAGTCCCGGTTGGTCTCGCTGTAGCCCACGCCCAGTGTTTGTTCCCAGAGATTGTCCAGCAGCTTGAAATGGGTGAAGCCCCGGGTAAACAGCTCGCCGGTCGTGCCGGTGTAATGAAGGGCATCGACGGGCGCATTCGGGTGAACGGGGTTGTTGCCGAGCATGTAATCGAGCGCGTTCTTGCCGTGGTTGTAACGAAGGTTGACGCCAAAATCGAGTTCATCCAGCGGCTTGTAGCCGGCGCGGCCATCGAAGGTGGCGTTGCGGTACCAGTCCCGCTCGGGGTTGCCCCAGAGCGAGTCGGCCGCCGAGAAGCCATGGGTCTCCGTCGTGCTGGCGGTGGTGGAGTAATTGAAGTCATCCAGTTCTCCGGACGCCGTGCCGAGCACTTTGAAGGTGTCGTAGCTGCCGCCTTGCGCGGACAAACCGAACTTGGGGGCACCCTGCCCTTTCTTGGTGACGATGTTGATGACGCCGCCGATAGCCTCGGAGCCATACAGGGCACTCTCGCCGCCACGCAGGATTTCGATGCGTTCGATATTGTCGACCATCAAATTGGCAAAATCGAAGGATCCTACCGGGGAAGCAGGGTCGTTCATTTCCACCTGATCGATCAGCACCAGGGTCTGGCCGGAGCCAGCGCCGCGTGTGTAGACATTGGTCATGCGCCCCATGCCGCCGCTGTTGATCACGTCGAGGCCGGGCACTAGCCGCATGATGTCGGCGACAGTCAGCAATTGCCGTTTCTTGATCTCATCGGCGGTGATGACGGTGATTGATGTGCCTGATTCCCGTTCGGATGATTCGTAACGGTTGGCTGTAACAATCATGGTTTCCAGTTCCGGCACCGCGTCCTCGGCGGCGAAAACAAAGACGGAATGAGCGCTCAGGCTCAAGAATAAAATGGGAAAATAGGTTCGCTTCATTGGCTGTATTCTGCTTTCCGGGAAGCCGGGCACACCCGCACGGCCTAGAAAATATTGCAGAGAGAACAGCGGATCGACGGAAACGGCGGGAACTGCCAGCCACGGACATCGAGCCGGCGCTGCCCTCCGCAACGGTCGGTTGGTCGTTCCGGGGCCGGTATCCGGGCTCACCGGTGGCTTGAAGCCAGGCTTGCCGCCTTCCCATGCATCAGGCACAGTGGCTGGATTGGCAAGCGTTTACCGGTTTACCGTTGCGGGGGCAGCGCCGGACTGGGATTACTCCGCACCGGCTTCCCGTTTATCCCAGGGCTGTGAAACACCCTGGGCACCTCGAAAGCGGACGCAGTTTAGCAGAATTGCCCCGCCTGGACCGGCCATGTCAGGGCCTGGGTCAAGGGTATCCCTGAACTTTGCGAGGCCCGTGAAAGTCAATTAGGCGCGGCCAGATCAAGGATGACCCGGCTCTCGTCCACTCAATCCAGAAAGAAAAATGAACCCCATTAACCGGAGGAGATACGCCATGTCCTGGGATTGTTCCTGTTTCAAAAAACCCACTCCGGAGGAGCTTCGCGCCGCCCTGAGCGATGAGCAATTCCGCATCACGCAGACCGATGGCACGGAACGGCCTTTCCGGAATCCTTACTGGGATAACCATGCGGAAGGCATTTATGTCGATGTCGTGTCGGGTGAACCGCTGTTCAGCTCGCTCGACAAATTTGATTCGGGCACGGGCTGGCCCAGTTTCAGCCGGCCGCTGGTGGCGGACAATATCGTCTGCCGGACGGATCGTTCACTCTTGTCGGTGCGAACCGAGGTCCGGAGCAAGCATGCGGATTCGCACCTCGGTCATGTTTTCAACGATGGCCCAGCCCCGACCGGGCTGCGTTACTGCATCAATTCGGCGGCGATCCGGTTCATTCCCGCGGAGCGGCTGGCTGATGAGGGTTATGACGAATTTCTGAGCCGGTTCAGCGACTGACTTCCGGCAACGTAGCTTGAAGGGAGCAACGCGGAATCCGGGAACTCAGCCTCTACCCCACCCTCGATTCCGCTCCGCTCCATCGAGACTACATGCTGCGGTATCATTGCCCACTCCCACCCGCGCGCGAACGGATACACCATTGGCTACCACCAGCAGACACATCAAGGGCATCGGCAAGACCACCCGCACCATCCTCGCCGAGCATGGCATCTTTTCGGTCCAGGAACTGGCCAATGCGGATGTGGAACAGTTGATCAAGATTCCGGGCTTCGGCAAGTCCAAGGCGACCCGCATGATTCGTGCCGCCCAATATATGGCAGGCGAGGTGGAGCAGAACGCCGTGCAAACGGGCGCTGGAACCACCGGTGCCGTCGCTTCCGTTGCCACCGAACCGGGCGCCGTCGACCTGACGGATGGCCGCTATTACATTAACCAGGAATTGAGTCTCCTGGAATTCAACCGCCGGGTACTGGAACAGGCCAAGGATGAGCGAACGCCGTTGCTGGAGCGGCTCAATTTCCTCTGCATTTCCTGCTCGAACCTGGACGAGTTTTTCGAGGTGCGAGCGGCGGGGCTTATCCAGCGCGCCGAACTGGGCGCGACCCGCACCGAACCCGACAACCTGACGCCGCAGGAGACCTTGACCGCGATTTGCGATCGGGCCCATGTGCTGGTGGCGGAACAGTACCGGGTTCTCAACGCAGTCATGCTGCCCTTGCTGGAGTCGGAAGGCATCCGCTTCGTCCGCCGGGCCCAGTGGACCGACGTACAGCACACCTGGCTGAAAAGTTTTTTCAACGAGCAGTTGATGCCGATTCTCAGCCCCATTGGGCTCGACCCCGCCCACCCGTTTCCCCGCATCCTCAACAAAAGCCTCAACTTCATCATCTCGCTGGCAGGCAAGGATGCCTTCGGCCGGGAGATCGATCTGGCCATCCTGCAGGCGCCACGCTCACTCCCGCGCATCATCCGGTTGCCGGCGAAGGAAACCGGCAGCGGGCCGCATGATTTCGTGTTCCTGTCGTCCATCATCCATGCCTTTGTCGGCGAGCTGTTCCACGGGGTCAAGGTCAAGGATCTGTACCAGTTCCGGGTGACCCGCAACAGCGAAATGTATCTGGACGAGGAGGAAATCGACGATCTCTTGCGCGCGCTGGAAGGCGAACTCAGCAGCCGCAATTACGGCGACGAGGTGCGGCTGGAAGTTGCCGAGAACTGCCCGGACCAGATCGTCGATTACCTGCTCGGCCAATTCGGGCTGGGCCAGGACCGTCTGTACAAGGTGCAAGGGCCGGTCAATCTCAGCCGGGTGCGGGAAGTTTACGACCTCATCGACCGTCCCGATCTCAAGTACCCCGGATTCACGGCGGGCGGGCCCGCCGAGCTGGCCGGCGGACATGATCTGTTCGAGGCCATCCGCAAGCGCGACATCCTGCTGCACCATCCTTACGAGAGCTTTTCACCGATCATCGAGCTGATCCGCCAGGCGGGTGATGATCCGGCGGTTGTCGCCATCAAGCAGACGCTCTACCGGACCGGGGCCAATTCTCCCGTCGTCGATGCCCTCCTCCGCGCCGCCAAGGCCGGCAAGGAAGTGACAGTGGTGGTCGAGCTGCGGGCGCGCTTCGATGAAAAGGCCAATATCTCCCTGGCCAACCGGCTG
>JAJRDJ010000209.1 GCA_028678445.1 Methylococcaceae bacterium | reverse complement strand
TGTCGGGCGAGAAGAATGACATCGTGATGGTCGACATCCGCTCCGACCTGCTGAAAAAACTGCAGGACCGCTTTGATATCCGGACTGTGCAGGGCAACGCCGCACATCCCCCGGTATTGCAACGCGCCGGCGCGGCGACGGCTGAAATGTTGATCGCCGCCACCAGCGACGACGAAACCAACATGCTTGCCTGCCAGATGGCGGATATCCTCTTCAAGGTGCCGCGCAAGATCGCCCGTGTGCGGGCCATTGAGTATTTTGCCTTTCCCGGGCTCTTTACACCCGAGACGATCCCGATCGACTACGTCATCAGTCCCGAGCAGATCATCACCCAGTTCATCCAGCGGCTGCTTGAATACCCCGGTGCCTCGCAGGTACTGGATTTCGCCGAAGGAAGAGTGCGGCTGGCCTCGGTCAGGGCAGTGCGGGGCGGGCCTATGGTGGGCCATGAGATCCGTGAACTGCATGAACACATGCCGAACTTCCACGCGCGGATTGCCGCCATCTTCCGTGATGGCCAGCCAATCGTGCCCAATGGCAGCACCATCATCAATAATGGCGATGAAGTGTTCTTTCTCGCGTCGGCCGAGGAAATCAAGGACGTCATGTCCGAGTTGCGGAGAACCGAAAAGTCCTACAAGCGGCTCATCTTCGCAGGAGGCGGGCATGTCGGGAAACGGGTAGCCCAGGCGCTGGAAAATAATTATCAGGTTAAGGTGATTGAACGTGACCCGAGCCGCGCCAAGAAAATTGCTACGCAACTGAACAAGGCCACGGTGCTGATTGGCGATGCCTCGGACAAGGAATTGTTGCAAAGCGAAAACGTCGAGAACGCCGATGTATTTTGCGCAATCACCAATAATGACGAGGCCAACATCCTTTCCGCAATGCTGGCCAAGCGGCTGGGCGCCCGCCGGGTGATCAGCCTCGTCAATAATGATGCTTACGCCGATATTGTGGATACCGGCCATGTCGACCTGGTGATCTCGCCACAGCAGGCGACGATCAGCGCCCTGTTGCGCTATATCCGGCGCGGCGATATTGCCCAGGTTTATTCGCTCCGGCATGGCTCTTCAGAGGCGATTGAGATGGTCGCGCATGGAACGGCGGGCAAGTCCAAGGTTATCGGCGTTCCGCTTAACCAGATTGAGATACCCCAAGGGGTTGTAATGGGCGCGCTGGTGCGGGGTGATGAAGTGCTGCAGGTCCATCATGACACCGTCATCGAAGCGGGCGATCACGTCATCATGTTCCTGTTGGACAAGAAACTCATCCCTGATGTTGAGCGTTTGTTCCATTCGGATGAAGCAGATTAACCGAGGGATGAATCCCGCTTTCTGTTAATACGCCCTTTGCTTGTGCCATCCTGTGAATAGCCGGAAAATGTCAGGCTCTTCAAACTTGAGCTCCGTCTGGCAGGGGCCAGTGTCCTGATGTTGATCGCGGGGTTTCGGGTTCTTCTCCGATACAGAATATTAGCCATTTTTATGCAGACATAAGCACTCATGTACCCAACAGAAACACCAATTGGCCGACCCCGTGTCACCGTGGCGGCCATTGTCGAGCGCCAAGGGCGCTTTCTCTTTGTAGAAGAGCGTGATCCCGAAGGCAAACTTGTCATCAATCAGCCTGCGGGTCATGTGGAGGCTGGCGAGTCGCTGCCGGACGCGCTGGTGCGTGAAACCTTCGAGGAGACCGGCTGGCGGGTCGAGCCAGAGGCGCTGGTAGGAGCGTATCTGTGGAGCAGGGCGGATGGAAGCATCAGCTATCTGCGAATTGCCATGGCGGCGCACGGACAGCGGTATGATGAGGAAGCTCCTCTTGACGAGGGAATCATCCAGCCAGTCTGGCTGTCGCGTGACGAGCTCATGGTTCGTCGAGATCAGCATCGCAGCGAACTGGTCCTCCGTTGCCTCGATGACTATCTGGCCGGTGATCTTTATCCGCTGACCGTGCTGAAATCCTTGCTGGCCTGAGCGGATGCCGCAGAAAGTCATTGTCGGCATGTCCGGCGGGGTGGATTCCTCGGTGAGCGCCCTGCTGCTGCTGGAGCAAGGTTACTCGGTGACCGGCCTCTTCATGAAGAACTGGGACGAAGACGATGGCACCGAATATTGCACGGCCAAGGAAGACCTCGCCGATGCGCAAGCCGTGTGTGACCGGCTGGGCATCCCGCTCAAAACCGTCAACTTCGCCGCCGAATACTGGGATCATGTGTTCGAGGTATTTGTTTCGGAATATGCGGCGGGCCGGACGCCCAACCCGGACATCCTTTGCAACAAAGAAATCAAATTCAAGGCCTTTCTCGATTACGCCCAGGATCTCGGCGGCGACCTGATCGCGACCGGCCATTACGCCCGGATAGAAACGCGCGGCGGCCATTATCGCTTGCTGAAGAGCAGGGACGGCAACAAGGACCAGACCTATTTCATTTACACCCTGGGCCAGCCCCAACTGGCGCGCACCCTGTTTCCCATCGGCGCTCTGGAAAAAGCCGATGTGCGGCGGCTGGCGGACCGCGCCGGTTTCGGCAACGCCCGCAAGCGCGACAGCACCGGTATTTGTTTCATCGGCGAGCGCCGCTTCAAGGAATTTTTACAGCGCTATCTGCCGGCCCGGCCGGGTAACATTGAAACGCCGGACGGGCAGGTGCTGGGGCAACACGAGGGGCTGATGTATTACACCCTGGGCCAGCGGCGCGGGTTTGGCATCGGCGGCATCCAGGGTGCCGGGCATGAAGCCTGGTATGTGCTGGCCAAGGATCTGGAGCGTAACGTCCTGATCGTGGGCCAGGGTCACGCGCATCCCCTGCTGTTGTCCGACCGCCTGGAAGCCGGCACGCTGGATTGGTGTCTGGGGTATCCGCTGGAGGCGTCGCTCCGTTGTTCGGCCAAAACCCGCTATCGTCAGCCGGACCAACCTTGCGAGGTCTGGCCGCTGGAGCATGATCGCTATCAGGTACGTTTCGACCAGCCGCAACGCGCGGTGACGCCGGGGCAATCGGTGGTGTTCTACCAGGGCGATGAATGCCTCGGCGGCGGCATCATTGAATCAGCCAGTTTCCGGGGTACTCTCACCGGCTTGATAGACCGCCGGCTCCCGGACTTTGCCGGACATGCCCTGCATAATCCTGTTTGACGGTAGCGCGGGTGTGGCTTGCGGGTAGAATGCACCGCTGTGGCGGAGTTCCGCCTTCCGTTTTTTCACGATCGAATACGTTCATGTCCCTCACTCATCTCTCCCCCATCGACGGACGCTATGCCGACAAGGTCGAGCCCCTCCGCCCCATCCTCAGTGAATTCGGCCTCATCCGCTATCGTGTCCTCGTCGAGGTGCGCTGGCTGGAGGCACTGGCCGGCGAGCCGCTGATCGTCGAGGTTCCCCCCCTGAGCCCCGCCGCGCTGGCCGTGCTCGTAGGTATCGTGGACGGCTTCAGCGTAGCGGATGCCGAGCGGGTCAAGACCATCGAGCGGACCACCAATCACGATGTCAAGGCGGTCGAGTATTTCCTGAAGGAGCGGATCGCGGGGCATGCCGAACTGGAGGCGGTGAGTGAATTCATTCATTTCGCCTGCACCTCCGAGGATATCAATAACCTGGCGTATGGCCTGATGATTCGCGAGGCCCGGGACGCCGTGCTACTGCCCGAGATGCAGCGGGTGATCGCCGCCATCGCCGCGAAGGCCAGGGATTATGCCGCCCAGCCGATGCTGTCCCGCACCCATGGCCAGCCCGCGACGCCCTCGACCGTGGGCAAGGAATTCGCGAACGTCGCGGTCCGCTTGTCCCGGCAGGTCCGGCAGGCTGGCGCGGTCGAGATTCTCGGCAAGATCAACGGCGCGGTCGGCAATTACAACGCCCACCGGGTCGCCTACCCCGAAATCGACTGGCCGGCTTTCGCCCGTCGCTTTGTCGAATCCCTCGGGCTGGTGTTCAACCCCTACACCACGCAGATCGAGCCGCACGACTATCTCGCGGAGATTTTTCACGCGATTTCGCGCTTCAATACAGTGCTGATGGATTTTGACCGGGATATCTGGGGCTACATTGCGCTGGGGTTTTTCAGGCAGAAGACCGTGGCGGGCGAGGTTGGCTCCTCGACCATGCCGCATAAGGTCAACCCCATCGACTTCGAAAATTCGGAAGGCAATCTGGGCCTCGCCAATGCGGTATTCGCCCATCTGGCCGAGAAGCTGCCCATCTCACGCTGGCAGCGCGACCTGACGGATTCCACCGTGATGCGCAATATCGGCGTCGGTCTGGCTCACACCCTGATTGCCTTGCAATCGACCCTCAAGGGGATCACCAAACTTGAGCTCAACACGGAGGCGCTGGATGCCGATCTGGCAGCCAACCCGGAAGTGCTCGCCGAGCCGATCCAGACGGTCATGCGCCGTTACGGCATTGAAAAGCCGTATGAAAAGCTCAAGGACCTGACCCGGGGACAGCGTATCGACGCCACTTCGCTCGCGCAATTCATCGATACGCTGGAGGTCCCCGAAGCCGCCAGGGACAAATTGCGTCGGCTCGGTCCCCGTGATTACACCGGCTATGCAGAAACCTTGGCGCGCTCGCTTCATCTGACTTGACCTCTCACCCACACATTATTCAGGGCATCATGCTGAAAAATATTACGTTCATGGCCTTGCTGGCGGTTATCGGCTCAGCAGCGGCCGCGGAAACCCCCGTGCAGCGGCTGAAAAGTTTCCTGGCCAAGGCCAGCACCCTCCAGGCGGACTTCATCCAGGTGCAGATTGACGAAAAAGGCAATCAGGGCAAACGCAGCAGCGGCGTGTTCTACCTGCAGCGGCCCGGCAAGTTTCGCTGGAACTATCAGAAACCTTATAACCAGGAAATCGTCTCCGGTGCCGGCAAGGTCTGGTTTTACGACAAGGACCTGGAGCAGGTGACCGCCAAGAAGCTCAACGACGCGATTGGCTCGACTCCAGCCTTGCTGCTGACCGGTGAAGTGCCATTGGAGAAAAATTTCACCATCGAGAACCAGTCGGACGAGGAGGGCATTGCCATACTCAAATTGATCCCGAAATCTGAAGAAAGCGGATTCAAATATGTGCAGATCGGGCTGGAAAACAACGTCTTGATCGGGATGGAGTTGAATGACAACTTTGGACAGCTTACCCGTATCTATTTCAACAACCTAAAGACAGGAATCAGGCTGGACCCGGCGCTGTTCGCCTTCAAGCCGCCTCACGGCGTCGATGTCTTCGAGGAAAAATAGGCGGACTGTGTTGCGGTCTTCATGCTGATCCGTCAGGGACAACAGCAGTTCTTCTCGTGATGGGCATGCCCCTGAAACCCCTTGCCGACCGTCTCCGGCCGCGTTCGCTGGATGAGTACATCGGTCAGCGGCACCTGATCGCGCCGGGCAAGCCGCTCTTCGAGGCTATCCGGGCGGGGCGGCTGCATTCCATGATTTTCTGGGGACCACCCGGAACCGGCAAGACCACGCTAGCCCGGATCGTGGCGCGTCATGCCGACGCGGCATTCGCGACGCTCTCGGCAGTCCTGTCCGGTGTCAAGGAGATTCGTGAACAGGTGGCGGAGGCGCGGCGCCTTCAGGAAGGGTCCGGACGCCAGACCCTGCTGTTCGTCGATGAAGTCCATCGATTCAATAAATCACAGCAGGATGCCTTTTTGCCGCATGTCGAGGACGGCACCTTCTGTTTTATCGGCGCCACCACCGAAAACCCCTCCTTCGAGCTCAACAACGCCTTACTCTCCCGGGCCAGAGTGTATGTCCTGCGGTCCTTGTCCGAGGAAGATTTGCTGGCCGTGCTGGAGCAGGCACTGACCGACCCGGAGCGTGGCTTTGGCGGGCGCGGGATAGACATTTCTGGCGAAATTCGCCAGTGGTACGTCAAGGCGGCGGATGGCGATGCCCGAAAGCTGCTGAATCTGCTGGAAATCACCGTGGAGCTGCTGGACACCGGCGAACGGCGGGTCAGCCCGGCGCTGGCTAGGGAAGTGCTGGCGGGCGGCGGGGTCCGGCGCTTCGACAAGCAGGGCGAAGATTTCTACAACCAGATTTCGGCGCTGCACAAAGCCGTGCGCGGCAGCGCCCCGGATGCGGCCCTGTACTGGTTCTGCCGGATGCTGGACGGCGGCATCGATCCCTTCTATCTCGCCCGCCGCATCGTCCGCATCGCCAGCGAGGACATTGGCAACGCCGATCCGCGCGGGCTGGAGATCGCGCTGAATGCCTGGTCGGTTCAGGAGCGGCTGGGGAGCCCCGAAGGCGAGCTGGCCATGGCCCAGGCCTTGGTGTATCTGGCCTGCGCGCCGAAGAGCAATGCCGTCTACGTTGCCTACAAGGCGGCGCGGGCCGATGCGGAGGCCACCGGCAGTCTCGAAGTGCCCTTGCATCTCCGCAATGCCCCGACCGGTCTGATGCGCCAGCTCGACTACGGCAAGGCCTACCGCTACGCCCACGACGAGCCGGACGCCTATGCCGCCGGCGAGCAGTATTTTCCCGACGGCATGGCGCCCCGGAATTACTACCAGCCGGTTCCGCGCGGGCTGGAAATTAAGATCGCGGAAAAGCTGGCTCGCTTGCGGGCACTGGACGGGGCGGGCTAAGCGGACGCTCGCGGGCACTTCATGACATTAGACGCACTGGACAAAACCCTGCTCGGTCATCTCGCCGATGGCCGCTTTCACTCCGGGACCGAGCTCTCCGGGCTGCTCGGGGTCAGCCGTGCCGCCGTGTGGAAGCATATCCGCGGCCTCGAACGTCTGGGTTTGACGCTCTCGGCCATCCCTGGCCGGGGCTATCGCCTGCTCTCGCCGGTGGACATGTTGTCAGCGGCGGCGATCCGGGCGGGACTGACTACCGAAGCGACGGCGCTTTTGGGGGAACTCGACATCCACGACGCGCTGGACTCGACGAATAGCCATCTCCTGCGTGCGGCGCCGTCCGGCGTTGTCACGGGGACGGTATGCCTGGCCGAATATCAGCGGGCCGGGCGGGGGCGGATAGGCCGGGATTGGTTTTCACCTTTCGGGGCGAATATTTACCTGTCCCTGCTCTGGCGTTTCGAAGACCCTACTCTGGTTTCCGGACTCAGTCTCGCGGTCGGCGTGGCAGTTGTTCGCGCCCTGGTCAAAGCGGGGTTGCCGGGGATCGCGCTCAAATGGCCCAATGATCTCCTCTGGGGTACCGCCAAGCTGGGCGGTATCCTGCTGGAAGTCGCGGGTGAGGCGTATGGCCAGTGCGCAGTGGTGATTGGCCTGGGGCTCAACCGACACCTTCCGGAGTCCGCCGCCACGGTCATCGATCAGGACTGGACCGATCTGAGTCGGACCGCCCATGGCGAGGCCCCGCCCAGGAATGCGCTGGTGGCCACCGTGCTCAATGAACTGCTGCCCTTGCTGCGGGATTATCCGGACCAGGGTTTGGCGCATTATCTGCCGGAATGGCGCGCGGCGCATGCTTATGCGGGGCGGGCAGCCACTGTTCGGATTGGCGACAGGCACGTCGAAGGGGATATCGTCGATGTGACGAACGAGGGCTTGTTGCTGTTCCGGGATCAGGAGGGTCAGCTCCGGCAATTCGCCTCGGGAGACGTCAGGCTGCGGGTAAAGTCCTCATGAGTGCGGCCCTGTGTTTGGTGGACATCGGGAACTCGCGGATAAAATGGGCGCGCTACGATGGAGGCATGCTCTTGGCCGGAACGCCCTTTGCCACGGATGCCGGTTGCCTCATGGCCAGACTGGATTCCCTCTGGCTGGGGTTGGATCAACCCTCGACGGTGTATGCATCCAACGTGGCGGGTCCGGTTATCGCGGCAGAACTTGAGCGATGGGTTCAGGACCGATGGGGGATTGCCGTTCACTTTGCCCGATCCACAGCCCGGCATAGCCACGTCAGCAGCGGCTACACAACTCCTGAACAGCTGGGCGTGGACCGCTGGCTGGGACTGCTCGGTCTTCATCGGAATCATGTGTTGCCGGCGTGTCTGGTGGACTGCGGCACGGCACTCACGGCGGATTTGCTCGACGCTGATGGTCGGCACCGGGGCGGAGTCATCGCCCCGGGAATGACCACGATGCGTCGTTCATTGCATCAGGACACGCATGCCTTGGGCTTGGTGCAGGGGCCTCAGGTGGCCGGTGCGTTTGGCTTTGATACCGCGTCGGGGATTGCGCTCGGCGGCGCGCTGGCCTGCGCGGGGCTCGTGGAAAAGTTCCTGGAGGCGTCGAATGAGGCACTCCAACAGCCCGTCCGGCTGGTGATGACAGGAGGCGAAGCGGCACTGATCGGTCGTCACCTCTCCATGCCCTATTGCCCGGATGAGACTATAGTGCTCTCTGGACTGCTAACCCTGGCTGAAAGCGATTTATGAAATATCTCTTTTACATACTGGTGGTAATCAACCTCGTGTTCTTCACTTGGAAGTTCGGCCTGCAACACAGCGAATCCTTCTTGCGGGATGAAAACGATCAACACCTGGAACTGCCGGATCATTCGGCCGTGCCGCCTGACAACGGGGAGACGGGAGACAACCCGGATAGCTATCCAGCAGAGACGGATCCCGCCGAGAGTATTACCGGCCCGATCATCATCGAGCCCCCGTCCCTACCGAGAACCGCCAGCGCAAAAGGCTGTTTCGAAATCGGACCCCTACAAACTCGAGAGGCGGCCGAAGGCTACATGACCTTGCTCGCCCCGAGCGCCAAGGATATCCGCCTGGCCATCCGGCCCGGTGATGTCCCGGATGGCTGGTGGGTGATCTACCCGAAAGCGGCCACCTTCGAAGCCGCTCACGCCAACCGGCACATGCTGGAAAGCAACGGTATTTTTGACTCCTGGCTATTCGACAAGGGCCCACTCACGGGAGCCATCTCGCTCGGTCTCTACAAGACCCGTGAGGAAGCTGACCAGGCGTTGCAGTTGCTGGTCGAAAAAGGTATCGGTGCGAAAGTGGTCCCAAGACTCGTTCGCGGCGAAGTTTTCTGGCTGAAAATCCCCTGGACTGGCCTGCCGCTGGCTCTCGACGAAACCGTCCAGGTGCTCAACTCCCAGGACCCCACCCTCGCCATGCCTGCGCCGGTGCCCTGCAAATAGGCAGTTGAGGGGCAACGGCATTATTCGGACAGCAAGAGTCTCTTGATCAGGTTGTGTTTATTTGAGGGGCGGATTCAAAACTGCAGTGCAACACCTGAAACTGAGTAAGTTCAGATTTACTGATCTCGCGGTAAATTTGGTTGGCACTTTTGTTGCGTTAAACCAAATTCCTCTGTTAGCCCGTCTGAGGGGCGGGGAAAGGTGAACCGAAGGGTGAGCGATTTTTGCTTTGGGCGGCGAGGATGTTGGCAACGATATACCGGATGAGGGCCCGCC
>JAJRDJ010000027.1 GCA_028678445.1 Methylococcaceae bacterium | reverse complement strand
TCCGCTGCCAGTGTCCTCCTCCGAGGTGTTGTCAATGATCATGGGAACCGCCCGCCCCGGTTCACGACAGTCTTCGCCTGAGTTCATCCCGGGGCCGAATGACCTCGGCGAGAAAGTCCGGAATGCCCGCCACTACCTTCAGCGCGGTGGGCTCGTCATAAGTATGGCTGGTGCGAGCCCGCATTTCCCGATACCCCCGCCATGTGGACCAGTCCCCACGCAGCAAGCCCCGTTCGTTCGCCTCGCGGATCAGATCCTGAAAGGCCCACTGGTCGATTTCAGCGGGATTGGCGGTCACGCTCTCCAGATTACGCTTCAGGATCTTGTGGGCCAGTTCATAGGTGAATTCGAAGCGCCGGACTAACCCATCGCGAATCTGAATATCGGTAATGTCCCGGTGATAGCGTTCCAAGCCCTCCCGCAGGCGCTGTATGGCATTCTCGAAGGGGGTGATGTCCAGGGTCATGAACGGCCTCAGGATTTAGGTTTGCAGCCCGAGTAGGATGCTGACGAAGGTAGCGCATCGTTCGAGTCATTCCCCGCCATCGACATCGAATATGCCATGGCTACCCCAATCGCTGGGATAAATTCCCTTCGTCACGAAGCGTTGAAAACTTGAATAAGGCCAAGCGGCTGCCTGTTTCGCCCATCCATGCTTGACGGGATTCCAATGGATATAATCCACATGCTTATTGAAATCCTCCTGATCCCTGACGCAGTGTTGCCAAAAGCGCCGTTGCCAAAGGCCTCGTTCGCGCCGCTTTGCCCGGCTATTCGAGATACGCTCGCCTTTCTCGATTGAGCGGGAGAAATACCCTTTGGGCAGATTCCAGCGGGTGGAGAAGTCCGTGTCGCCGAGCGGCAGCGTCCATACACAATGCAGATGATCGGGCAAGATCAGACGGCTTCCATCTGGAAAGGCTGTCGTTGCTTCGTATAGGCAAAGGCCACGCGCAAAGCATCGATTTTATCTATCAGCAGGCGATTGCCGCGCCGTTCGGCCAGATTGACAGTGAAAAACCAGGTGGCTCCAGTCAGCTACGCGCGGCGATAGTCCGTCATGATTGCTTGGGTTTTTATCCGTCGTTACTCGAGCGATGCGCTTCCTTCGTCAGCACATCCTACGCGCGCTGGTTAGTCCGTAGGATGCGGTGACAACGGCACCGCATCGTTCGCGAGTGATGCGGTTCGCTCCGCTCACCACATCCTTCGATACTCTTTAGCCTCGTGGCGCGAGCGGCGCGGCAGTCGCGCGCCAGTACTCCGACGCGGCGGCGATGCCGCTACCCGGCGTGACCTTGATGCCGGCGTCCAGCATGGCCATTTCCGAGCCGACGATGGCACTGGCCAGCATCAGTTCGTTGAGGTCGCCGAGGTGGCCGATGCGAAAGACCTTGCCGAGCACTTCGGAAAGACCGGCGCCCAGCGAGAGATTGTAGCGGTGGTAGGCGTAATGCATGACATCGCGCGCATCGAAGCCTTCCGGCACCACAATGGCCGTCACGCTGTTGGAATACCACTTCGGATCCCTGGCGCACATCCGCAACCCCCAGGCGCCCACGGCGCGGCGCACACCCTCGGCGAGGCGGGCATGCCGGGCGTAGACGTTTTCCATGCCTTCTTCCAGCAACAGTTCGATGGCCTTCTTCAAGCCATAAAGCATGGGAACGGCGGGGGTATAGGGGAAATAACCGCCGGGGTTGTGCACCATGTGATCATGGATGTCGAGGAAGGCGCGATGGCACTTCGCGTGTTCGCGGGCGGCGAGGGCCTTCTGGCTGAAGGCCAAAAGGGCCAGACCGGCCGGCAGCATGAAGCCTTTCTGCGTGCCGGCCAGGCCAACATCCACGCCCCAGTCATCGTGGCGGTATTCCAGCGAGCCAACGGCGCTGACGCCGTCGACGAAGAACAAGGCCGGGTGGCCAGTTGCGTCCAGCGCCTTGCGGACGCCCGGCAGGTCGCTGGTGACACCGGTCGCGGTCTCGTTGTGGCAGATGAGCAGCGCCTTGATGTCATGATTTTTGTCGGCCTTCAGGCGCTCTTCCAGATGCTCCAGCGGGACGCCTTCACCCCAGGGAACTTCATGGAATTCCACGTCCATGCCCAGCCGCTTGGCCAGATCGATCCACAGATGCGTGAATTGACCGAAGCGATAGGCCAGCACCTTGTCACCCGGCGACAAGGTGTTGGTGATGGCAATTTCCCAGCCAGCGGTCCCGGTGGCAGGAAAAATGAAGCACTGGCCCTTCTCGGTCTGGAACACCTTCTTCAAATCTTCCAGAAGCGGCTTGACCAGTTTGGGAAAATTCGGCGAACGATGATCCTCGGACGGGACATGCATCGCGCTCAGGACGGAATCCGGAATATTGGTGGGACCGGGGATATACAAATGGTTACGGCCGGGCATCGGTTTTACCTAAGATTTATGAGTAGAGTGGGATAAAACAGGCGTGCTGTCCGGTCATCATGCTTGAGCGGAGCAGGCAAAAAGACTTTCTATCATGCCATAGTGGCCATTTCAGCTTCAAGGTTATGGCGGTGGCGGCGGCAGGCAATTCCGCTCATGGTTTAATGGCCTTCGATTTGACCAACTCAATCTCAGGAGAGAACCGTGCATTCAATACACTGCAAAACTTCAGCTTCCTTTCATTCCCCAGGGTCATGGCTCGGCATCCTGGGCTTGCTGCTTTTCTCTGCCTTGTTTGCCGGTTGCTCAACGAGTCCGCCTCCGGGCATCACCGCCGTTTCTCCTTTTGACGTCAAACGCTACGAAGGCAAGTGGTATGAGATAGCGCGGCTGGATCATTCCTTCGAGCGCGGACTGACCGATATCAACGCAACGTATCGTGCTCAGCCCGATGGCAGCGTTCAAGTCATCAATCGGGGTTTTGATCCGGAGGATGGCGCATGGCAACAGGCCGTGGGGCGGGCCTATTTCACCGGGGATAACCACCGGGGATCACTGAAGGTCAGCTTCTTCGGACCCTTCTATGGTGGCTATCATGTGGTAGCGCTGGATAAAAAGGAGTACCGCTGGTCCCTGGTCATGGGGCCAAACCGGGATTATTTCTGGATTCTATCCAGGGACAAGACACTGCCCGCCGAACTCCGCGAGCAACTGATCGGCCGCGCCCGGCAATTCGGCATCGACGTCGACAAACTGATCTGGACCATCCAGCAGCGCGCTGACAGTTGAGGGCCCGAGTGCTGACAATGCCAGGTTTGATGCTTCGGTTGATCTTCGCGGGTCCTTGCCGCCGAGAGGCGCCGAGCAGCCGGAACCGCCGTTCCATCCAACGAATCGATGCCTAGCCTTCCGCCCACTCGGCTGACAGCAACTCGGCCTGCGCGAGCACCGTCTTCACGGCCTCCTCCTGCAAATCGGGTGGATAGCCGTACTTGTTCAGAATGCGTTTCACCATCACGCGGATCTTCGCCCGCGCGCCCTCCCGCAGCGTCCAGTCAATCGTCACGCTCTTCTTCACCTGCGAGATCAACTCCGCCGCGATAACCTTCAACTTGTCGTCACCCATGGCGAGCACGGCGGATTCATTGGCGGCGAGGGCATCGTAGAACGCGATCTCGTCGTCGGTCAGACCGAGGGCTTCGCCGCGCTTCGTGGCGGCGTCGAGCTCCTTGGCGAGTTGGATCAGCTCTTCGATGACGTGCATCGTCGAGATGGCGCGGTTGTGGTAGGCGTTGAGGGTCTTCTTGAGCTTCTCGGAAAAGACCCGGCTTTGCACGAGATTACGCCTGGAGCGCACCTTGAGTTCGTCCTTGAGCAGCTTCTCCAACAATTCGGCGGCGACGTTCTTGTGCTTCAGGCCACGCACTTCAGCGAGAAACTGGTCGCTCAGGATGCCGATGTCCGGCTTGGGCAAGCCGGCGGCGGTGAAGACGTCGATCACCTGGCCTTCGGTGGTGATGGCCTTGCTCACGAGCTGGCGG
>JAJRDJ010000004.1 GCA_028678445.1 Methylococcaceae bacterium | reverse complement strand
GGCGACGCGCAGCATTATTGACACACTTACCGAAGAAGTCCGCATCGCCCGGACGCGGCTCGACATGGGCTACAGCTCGGAAATCGAGTTGACCCAGTCGCTTTCGGAGCTGGAACGCCGCGGGGCGCTGGCGCCCTTGTTCGAACAACAGATCGCTGAGGCCGAGCATGCTTTGAGTCTGCTGCTGGGGAAGAATCCAGGCCCCATCCCCCGAGGCCAAGCTTTGAATGAATTGCGACTGCCGGCAGTCCCTGCGGGCTTGCCATCCGAGTTATTGCGGCGGCGTCCCGACATTCAACAGGCGGAACAGAATCTGGCAGCGGCTTCTGCCCGTATCGGCGTCGCCCGGGGCGAATATTTCCAGAAAGTCTTGCTGACAGCCATGGGCGGGCAGGCCGCGCAAAACATCGACCAGCTGTTCATGCCCGGGGCCACGTTCTGGTCGGCGGGCATGCAGATCATCGGCCCCATCATCACCGCCGGCAAGATCGCGGGCCAGGTACAGGCGGCCGAGGCTATTCAACGGGCAGCCCTCGCGGGTTACCAGCGGGCGATCATCACCGCGTTCCGGGAATTCGAGGATGCCCTGATAGCTGGCCAGAAATCCCTGGAACGGCTGGATTTCCAGGAACTCAGGGTGACCGCCGTCAAAAATTATGTGCGTCTCTCGCGTTTACAGTTCGACGAGGGCTACACGCCGTATCTGGTCGTTCTCGACTCCCTGCGTCAGCTTTACGATGCCGAGATCGACCTGATCAAGGCCCGTAACGATACCTTTATCGCCGCCATTCAACTGTATCGGGCGATGGGTGGCGGCTGGGTATTAGGAGCGCAACGCAAGGCCGAGACTCCGCGTCCGCGCGAAGCCAGCATATTTCCGTAAATCTTTCCCTTCGGGTCTGCGACTGTAGAACCGATTGTTTCAACATCCCGAGAGTATCCGTCCATGAGCGTCAAGGCCATTATGAACAGCGCACTTATGATCGAGCGCAGCGTATTGTTGCTGGTGGTGGGGGGCTAGGGTATGCCTGTCTGCAGATCGTGTCGCCGTTCGTCCCGCCCTTCATCTGGGCGACGATCCTGTCCCTCTCGACCTGGCCGTATTACCTGTCCCTGTCCCGCTGGCTGGGAGGACGCAGAAAACTGGCTGCCGCGATACTCACGCTGATTCAGTTGCTGGTCTTCGTTGTACCCGCCATTCTGGCACTCAGCGCGCTGGCCGAGCACGTGCCCAATATCGACGGACTCCTCGAACAGGTGCTGGCTTGGGCTCGCGGCGAGCCGCCGGCATGGCTGGCCAGTGTGCCGCTACTCGGAGAAAGCCTGGATGCCGACTGGCGGGCGGGAAAACTCTCCACCCTGCTGGATCCCGCCAAAATTCGGCCCTTGCTGGCCACGCTGGGCAAATGGTTGTTGCAAGGTGGCGCGGGGGTAGCGCTGAACGCTTTAAATATCGTCCTGGCCGTGGGCATGGCCGGGCTGTTGTATTCTTACGGGGAGGCCGCCGCCGCCGTCGCCGGACGACTGGCGCAGCGTATCGGCGGCACGGCGGGCCTCCAGGCAACCCGCATAGCCGCCAACACGGTGCGGGGTGTTTCGCTGGGGGTGATCGGTACCGCGCTGATCCAGGCAATCCTGTCTGGTCTGGGCTTCGCGCTGGCAGGGATTGCTGCCGCGCCGATACTGGGTCTCCTGTGCTTCCTATCGGCCGTCATGCAGCTTAGCACCAGCGTTATCTGGATACCGGCTGCCGCCTGGCTGGCGCACGTGGATCAGAATACCTGGGCGGTCTTTACCGTCGTGTGGGGGATTGCCATCAACGTGATGGACAATTTCATCAAACCCTACTTCATCGGTTTGTCGAGTCCTCTTCCCTTCCTGTTGATCATGGGCGGCCTACTGGCCTGGGGATTTGTCGGGATTTTCCTCGGGACCACCTTGCTGGCGGTGGCTTACACTGCGTTTTTTACCTGGCTTGATCAGCGGTCCGACACGGAAACCTGAACGCGGGTCCAGCGACCGGGTGCCCATGGCGGGCAATGCACCCGGTCGGTCTTCAAAGACACGACGAGCCCGCTACCCAGCGCGGATCGCATAGTCCCATCCGCTTCAGTCGGTTGACTTGAGTGTGACGTCCGCCAGTTCGCGCAGGCGCTCTACAAAAGAACCGAATTCGCGCTGGGCTTCGTTTCTCATCAGGAACTCGCTGACGGTGGTTTGCTCTTTGGCATCGGCGACATTGGCCGCACCGTCCTTCACGGCCGTGATACGGAAGACGAACTGGCTTCCATCGGGCAAGGCCACTTCTCCCGGAGTGGCCTTATCGGCCGCCGGACGCGCGGCGTTGAAGGCAGCACGCACCAGTTCCGGGGGTAGTTTGTCATTTTCCCGGCGAATGAAGCCGCTCTTGCTGGTTTCAAGACCCAGGCCCTTGGCCGCTTCGGCCAGGGATTTGCCGGAGCGAACCGCCGTCTGCAACTGTTGTGAACGCTTGGCGGTTTCGGCGCGGGCCTCTTGGTCGCGCAAGCGGGCAATCACCGCCTCTCGGACCTCGGCCAGCGGCTTGTCGGTCGCAGGCTGGTGGTCCTTGATCCGCAGGACTACGGCCTTTTCATTCCCCAATTCAATAGGATCGCTGTTACGGCCCCCGAGCACTTCCTCGCTGAACGCCGCCTTCCGCACGGCTTCCTCGGCCGCGAGACCTTCACCCGCTTCACGGGTAAACGGGCCGGTCACTTGCACTTTCAAATTCAATTGCCGGGCCGCCGGTTCCAGGGTGTCGGGTTGTTCAAACGTTTGTTCGGTCAGCTTCTGTCCCTTCTCATAGAAGCTGGTTTCGGCACCGTTGTGCTGGGCCAGCTTGCGCAATTCTTCCCTGACTTCTTCAAAGGATTTGATTTTCGCGGGCACCAGTTGGGTGAGCTTGATCAGGTGATAGCCGAAAGAGGTTTTCACCGGCGCCGAGATTTCTCCCTCATTCAGGCTTTCGGCCGCCTTGGTGAAGGCTTCCTCCTGAGCATCCTTGTCGAGGAAGCCGAGGTCTCCCCCAGATTTTCCGGAAACGGAATCGCTCGATGCCTCCTGAGCGAGCTTGACGAAATCCTCACCCTTGACCAGACGCTCACGAATTGATTCCGCCTTGGCCTGCGCGGCTTTTTCCGCCGCCTCGCCGGAACCTTCGACGGCAATCAGGATGTGACTTATCTTGCGCCGTTCCGGTGTGCCAAAGCTGGCCTTCTGCTCCTCATAGAGCTTGTGCAGATCCTCCTCGCTGACTTGCACCTCCCGGGCCAAATCTTCAAGATTCAGCGCGAGATACTCGACGGAAACCTTTTCGGGATTGCGATAATCCGCGAGATGTTGCTGGTACCAGGCTTCGATCTCGGCATCGGTGAAATTCCGGGTTACCGGGGCGAGGGGGATCTTCACATATTCCAGATCGCGCTCCTGATTCTTCAGTCGCAAGAGAGTTTCAAGTTCGCCCTTGGTCACAAAAGCACTGTCCAGGACGCTGCGCTGGAATTGCTCCATCAGCAAGGCCCGGCGGATTTGCGCTACGAACTGGTTGGGAGTCATGCCTTGGGCGGACAGCATGACCTTGTATTTATCCTTGTCGAATTTGCCGTCGGTCTGGAAGTAGGGCAGGGTCTGGACGAAGCTCCTCGCTTCGGTATCGGACACCGCCAGTGATTTGGCTTCCGCGCTCTGTGCGAGAACTTCCTCCCGGATCAAGCGCTCAAGCGCATCCTGCCGCAGCTTTTTTTCATCAAAATCATCGATGCCAACCAGGTTATTCAGACTCTGTTCGTAAGCCTTGGTGACCTCTCGGTCAAAGATCTCCCGGTCGCCCACCACGGCCGCAGGCTTTTCCTTACCTGTATCGATGTAATTCTGGATGCCCCACAACCCGAAGGGAACACCGATTGCGATCAACATGACCCAGGCAAAAATTCCGTGCGCACGTTCGCGAATCGCTTGGAGCATACCTATTAACCTTGCATTGAGATGGAAGAAATGATTGGCTTCGCCACCACCTGAAGTGGGGGTCAAAAAAAACCCCGCAACATGTCGCGGGGTTTTGATTATTGGCGGAGCGGACGGGGCTCGAACCCGCGACCCCCGGCGTGACAGGCCGGTATTCTGACCAACTGAACTACCGCTCCTTGATGGTGGGTGCTGTAGGGATCGAACCTACGACCCTCGCCTTGTAAGGGCGATGCTCTCCCAGCTGAGCTAAGCACCCTGAAAAGCGGGTTAGTTTACTGCATCCTTCAACGCTTTGCCAGCCTTGAATGAAGGAATTCTAGCGGCGGCGATGGTGATGGATTCACCGGACTGGGGGTTGCGTCCCTGTCGTTCAGCACGTTCCTTTACGAGAAAGGAGCCAAAACCCACGAGTGAGACGGTATCGCCCTGCTTCAGGGCATGGGTGATGGCGTCCACCACGCCATCCAAAGCTCGACTGGCCTCCACCTTCGTCAGATCAGCCGCTTCGGCAATGGCTTCTATCAGTTCCGCCTTATTCATGGATTCCCCCTTAGAGATAGTTAGGTTTCGTATCAATGCCTGAATGGGTCTAGCACTCTTAGTATTTGCCAGCTCCTGCTGACATCACTGAACCGTCCGTAGACCATGACTTCAATTTATCAGTCGATCAAAACCCGTGTCAAGCCACGATTCATGAGGGTTTCGTGGCATTCTGGGGATTTGACAGGATCGGATTTCAGTGGGTGAGCCCGGCCGACTGAAGTTCAGTGCGCCACGATGGGGCCCGGTATCCCCGTCGTCTTGCCGGCACTACCCGTATCCGCTGACGCTGGAGCTATCAGTGGCTCCGGCATGTGCTGCAGCGCATAGGTTAGCACCTCATCAATCCAGCGCACGGGGACGATGGTGAGATCCTGCTTGATATTGTTGGGTATCTCTGCCAAGTCGCGCTCATTTTCCTTGGGAATGAGCACGCTGGCGATCCCTCCCCGATGCGCCGCCAGCAGTTTTTCCTTTAATCCTCCGATGGGCAACACCTCGCCCCGGAGGGTAATTTCCCCGGTCATGGCGACGGCGGAACGGACCGGTATCCCGGTCAGGGCCGAAACCAAGGCGGTACACATGCCGATACCCGCACTCGGGCCATCTTTCGGTGTCGCGCCTTCGGGCACATGGATATGAACATCCTTCTTTTGATAAAAGGAGGGGTCGATGCCCAGCGAATCAGCACGGTTTCGCGCCACGGTAATGGCGGTCTGGATGGACTCCTGCATCACATCGCCCAGCTTTCCGGTGTAGGTCTGCTTGCCCGTACCGGGCATGATGACCGCCTCGATGGTCAGCAACTCCCCGCCCACCTCGGTCCAGGCAAGACCCGTTACCTGGCCTACCTGATCGTTCTCTTCCGCCTGACCGTACCGATGACGGCGCACACCGAGATAATGATCGAGATTAAGCTCCGTAATACTCACCTGTTGGGTATCCGGCTTCAGCAATAGGCTCTTGACCACCTTGCGGCAAATCTTGGCGATTTCCCGTTCCAGACTGCGTACACCCGCTTCTCGGGTGTAATAACGGATGATATCCCGCACCGCCGGTTCGGTAATTTCGATTTCGCTGTCTTTCAGGCCGTTGTTCTTGATCTGCTTCGGGACCAGGTAGCGCAGGGCGATGTTGATTTTCTCGTCCTCCGTATAGCCAGCCAGCCGAATCACCTCCATGCGGTCCAGCAAGGCCGGGGGAATGTCCAGCGTATTGGCGGTGGCCACGAACATGATCTCCGAAAGGTCGAAATCGACCTCCAGGTAGTGATCGTTGAAGGTGTGATTCTGCTCCGGATCCAGCACTTCCAGCAGGGCCGATGCCGGATCACCCCTGAAATCCATAGCCATCTTGTCGATCTCATCGAGCATAAACATCGGATTGCGAGTTTTGACCTTGCTGAGATTCTGCAGCACCTTGCCAGGCATCGAGCCGATATAGGTACGGCGATGGCCGCGAATTTCTGCCTCGTCGCGTACGCCACCGAGTGCCATGCGCACATATTTCCGGTTGGTCGCCCTGGCGATGGACTGGCCTAGCGAGGTCTTGCCGACGCCCGGCGGGCCGACCAGACACAGAATGGGACCCTTGAGCTTCTTGACCCGTTGCTGCACGGCGAGATACTCAAGAATTCGTTCCTTGACCTTCTCCAGGCCATAATGCTCGGCTTCCAGAATTTTCTCGGCATGGGCGAGATCGTGATTGATCTTGGTACGCTTTTTCCATGGCATGCCGACCATCCAGTCGATGTAATTCCTGACCACCGTGGCCTCGGCGGACATCGGTGACATCTGCCGCAGTTTGTTCAGCTCGGCCTCGGCCTTGGTTCGGGCGGCCTCCGGCATGCCGGATTTGCGAATTTTCTGGGCGAGTTCGTCCATTTCGTTGGGCGCATCCTCCATTTCGCCCAATTCTTTCTGGATGGCCTTCATCTGCTCATTCAGGAAGTATTCGCGCTGATTTTTCTCCATCTGCTGTTTGACGCGGCCACGGATGCGCTTTTCCATTTCCAGCATATCGACTTCACCTTCCATGAAGGTCATGAGCCGCTCCAGACGCTGGGTAATCTGCGGTGCTTCGAGTACCGATTGCTTGTCCTCGATCTTAATGGTCATATGCGCGGCTATGGTGTCCGCGAGGCGGCTGGGATCATCGATACCAGCCAGCGAGTTCAGCACCTCGGGCGGAATTCGCTTGTTCAGCTTTACATACTGATCGAAGGTACTGATGACCGTTCTGACCATTACGTCCATCTCCTGCTCGTTCACGCCCAATTCATCAATCAAGGGAGAGACTGAAGCCAGGAGACAGTTGTTTTCTCCCTCATGATAGTGGTCCACGATACTGCGCTCGGCCCCTTCGACGAGCACCTTGACCGTGCCATCCGGCAGCTTGAGCAGTTGCAGGATGTTGGAGATCGTTCCGACCGTATAAAGATCCTCAACTCCGGGATCATCGATCTCGGCCTCTTTCTGAGCGACGAGCAAAACCTGCTTTCCGTCCCGCATGGCACTGTCCAAAGCCTGGATGGACTTTTCCCGGCCCACGAAAAGCGGAATAACCATGTGCGGGTAGACCACGACATCACGAAGGGGAAGCACGGGAATCAGCTTGTTAGACTGCATCACTTCTGTTGATTTGCTGTTCATAGGGAAACCATCGGAATGAGGAAAAAAACACTGACGCAGGATATGGGCCAAAGGCCAACAAAAACAAGGGCAATTAATACGTATGCGCAAAAAAGCCCGCATGGTGCGGGCTTTTTTTCAGGCGAGACGACCGCTCACGAAGGGTTACTCGGCACCGGCGCGTTGCTTCTCATCGATTGTATAGACAAGATACGGGGTAGTCTCGCCCTTGATGACATGTTCATCGATTACCACCTTGGTGACATTTTCGGCGGACGGCAGTTCGTACATGGTATCGAGCAGCGTATGCTCAAGAATGGTCCGAAGACCCCTCGCGCCGGTCTTGCGTTCCATGGCCTTGCGGGCAATCACTTTCAGCGCGTCTTCGCGTATCTCGAGTTCACATCCTTCCATTTCGAAAAGCTTTCTGTATTGCTTGACCAGCGCATTGCGCGGTTCACTCAGGATTCGCACCAGTGCCTCTTCGTTCAGTTCCTCCAGGGTCGCGACGACCGGCAAACGGCCAACGAACTCCGGAATCAGGCCATACTTGATCAAGTCTTCGGCCTCGACATCGGCCAGCACTTCCCCGACATTGCGGGTCTCGTCCTTGCTTTTTACGTCGGCCGAAAAGCCAATTCCACCTTTCTCCGAGCGTGACCGAATTACCTTGTCAAGACCCGCGAAAGCCCCCCCGCAAATGAAAAGGATATTGGCCGTGTTGACTTGCAGGAATTCCTGCTGAGGATGCTTCCGGCCGCCTTGGGGGGGGACCGAGGCTACTGTGCCCTCGATCAGCTTCAGCAGCGCCTGTTGCACCCCTTCGCCCGATACGTCGCGGGTAATGGACGGATTGTCGGATTTGCGGGAAATCTTGTCGATTTCGTCGATGTAGACAATCCCGGATTCCGCTTTTTCCACGTCGTAGTCGCATTTCTGCAGAATCTTCTGGATGATGTTTTCGACGTCCTCACCTACGTAGCCGGCCTCGGTCAGCGTGGTGGCGTCGGCGATGGTGAACGGGACATCCAGCAACCGGGCAAGGGTCTCGGCCATCAATGTCTTGCCAGAACCGGTGGGGCCGATTAGCAGGATATTGCTCTTGGCCAGCTCGACATCATTTTTCCTGGCATTGCCCTGCGCCCGGAGGCGCTTGTAATGGTTGTAGACGGCTACCGACAGCGTCCGCTTGGCTTTCTCCTGTCCAATCACATATTCATCGAGAACATGCTTGATTTCCTTGGGTTTGGGCAGCTTGTCCATCCCCGCCGTCACATTCTCCTGCAATTCCTCGCGGATAATATCGTTGCAGAGCTCGACACATTCGTCACAGACAAAAACCGAAGGTCCCGCAATGAGCTTGCGCACCTCATGCTGGCTCTTGCCGCAGAAAGAGCAATACAACAGCTTGCCTCCGCTGTCCTTGCCGCGCTTTTCTTCACTCATGTTTGTACCCTCTATTAAAGCGTTTGATCGCGTGGACCGGGCCCGTTGCCCAACCCGGCCCGATTACCCGGCCGCACCCGGATAATGCGGGTATTCTAACCCGCAAATCAAGACCCCCGACGGTCCAGCACCTTGTCGATCAGACCATAACTCACCGCATCCTCGCCGCTCATGAAGTTGTCGCGGTCGGTATCACCCGCGATTTTCTCGATCGGCTGACCGGTATGATGGGCAAGAATGCGATTGAGCCGGTCGCGTACCGCCAGGATTTCCCGAGCATGAATATCTATATCACTCGCCTGTCCCTGGAAACCACCCAAGGGTTGATGAATCATGATTCGGGAATGCGGCAGGCAGTATCGTTTCCCCGCCGCACCGCCAGCCAGGAGCAGCGCCCCCATGCTGGCCGCCTGGCCGATGCAGAGCGTGCTTACATCCGGCTTGATGAACTGCATGGTGTCGTAAATGGCCAGGCCCGAGGTCACGACTCCACCGGGGGAGTTGATGTAGAGGTGAATGTCCTTGTCCGGATTTTCCGATTCCAGGAACAGCAACTGGGCAATCACGAGGTTGGCCATGTAGTCCTCGACCTGGCCGACCAGAAAGATCACCCGTTCCTTGAGCAGGCGGGAGTAAATGTCAAAGGCCCTTTCGCCCCGCGCCGACTGTTCGATCACCACCGGGACGAGACCGGTAGCGTGTGGTGTGGTCTCTATCGGTTGCTTGCCGTAAATCATGATGTGCTGTCCTGAAGGTTAAAG
>JAJRDJ010000208.1 GCA_028678445.1 Methylococcaceae bacterium | reverse complement strand
GCCCGCACAGCGTCGGCCGTCTGCTCGATCGCAACCCGGGCCGGGTGGCGGCGGTGATTGCCGTGGATTGGGGCGGCATGCCGTGCGATTTCGACGAACTGCGTCGGGTGATCAACAGCCGGGCCATGCTGATCGAAGATGCGGCCCATGCCCTGTGCGCCGAGTATAAAGGCCGAAAAACCGGGTCTTATGCCGACTTCACCTGCTTTTCTTTCCAGGCGGTCAAGCATATCACCACCGGCGACGGCGGGCTGCTGACCTGCCTGCACAAAAACCCCTGGCAGCGGGCCAAAAGGCTGCGGTGGTTCGGCATCGACCGCGGCAAGCCGGGGCGGGCTTTCGATGATGATCTGATGGAGGCCGGTTTCAAATTTCACATGAACGATATCGCGGCCTCAATTGGGCTAGCTCAACTCGAAGATCTGCCTGCCATCATGCGCCGGCGTCGGGAAACCGCCCGGTATTATGAGTCCGAGTTGCAGGGCTATGAACATCAGCGAACCGCCTATGCCGCTGAATCTGGTTATTGGTTGTTTACGTTGAAAGTGGCTGATCGCGACCGCCTGATCGCCCGACTCGATCAGGCCGGGATTGATGCCTCGCCAGTGCATTGCCGCAACGACACCTATACGGCGTTTACGAATTGTACCTTGGGCCGAGATGGACTCGCCGCCGCAGCGGATTTCGATCGGCAGATGCTGTGTATTCCGGTTGGGGAATGGCTGACCGACGATGCTGTCGAGCGGGTCGTCACCTGCCTGAAAAAAGGATAAGGGGAAGCAGATGACGGCGACCCCTGTTCCTCTCCTGAAGGTCCACATGCCGGCCAACGCCACTAGCGAGGTCACTAACGTGCTGTCGTCAGGCTTCGTGAGCACGGGCAGCAAGACCGACGAATTCGAGCGGTGCTTCGGTGAACTAGTCGGTAATCCCCAAGTAATTGCTACCAATTGTTGCAGTTCCGCCATCATGCTGGCCCTGCACATGGCCGGGATCAAGCCCGGCGACGACGTGATCAGCACGCCGCTGACCTGCCTGTCCGTGAACGAATCGCTGCTGCATACGGGTGCCAACATCGTCTGGGCGGATATCGATCCGCAAACGGGAAACCTTGCGCCCGCCAGCATCCGCTCCCGCATCACGGGGCGAACAAAGGCCATCGTCTATTCGCATTGGGTGGGTCGACTTGCCGATATCGGCGGCATCAACCGGATTGCCGCTGAATACGGGCTAAAGACCATTGAGGATGCTGCCAGTGCGCTGGGCGGGGAGTATGCCGGAAGACCGGTGGGCACGCATTCGGACTATGTGTGTTTCTCTTTCCAGGCGGTCAAGCAGATCACCACCGGTGACGGCGGTATGTTGGCCGTCAGAACCGGGGCTGAACGTGAACGGGCCATCCTGCTGAGGAATCACGGCAACGACCGGCATGCCAAAAGGGATCCGCTGACCTTGGGATTCGATGTCCACGAGGCCGGCTGGAAATATCAGATGAACGATATCGCCGCCACGCTGGGACTCTGCCAGTTGCGGGCGTTCCCCGGCCTCAGGGAAATCCATCGCCGCAATCTGGCAATTTATGAAGCGAGACTGGCGAACGTCGCCGGACTGGCACTTCTCAAGGATTACCCGGAAGCCCAGTCGAATCCGTGGGTCAATACGGTGTTGGTGGAAAATCGGCAGGGCTTCATTGACAAACTGCAGGAGCGGAAAATCGGCTGTTCGATCGTGCACATGCGTAACGACAGAATCGCCGTGTTTAGTCGGTCCCGGAACGACAATCTGCCGGAGCTCGATCACTTCTACGATCACATGATCAACATCCCGGTGGGCTGGTGGATGAACGAAGAGATGGTCGAGCAGGTATGTGACATCATCGTCAGTGGCTGGTAAGAAGTAAAATGTCAGGAGGCAATATGCAAGTCAGAGTATTCGACCTGGAATGCATTAAAACGAAAAATGTGAAGCACGGGCATCAGAACGGCCTCTTCATACCGGTCTGGAGGGATTGGGACAAAATATACGAAAAAGAACCGAAGATGGTCTATGTGACCACGTGTTTCCCCGGTGAACTGAAAGGCCCGCACCTGCATCATCAGCGCTGGAGTTACCTGACGGTTCTCAAGGGAAAGGTGGCCTTTATTGTCAAGCTTGGCGATGAGTTCAAAGAATTCGTGATCACTGCCGACAAACCACAGACCATCGTCATCCCGGCCGGCATCCCCCAGGCCCATGTGAATATTGGTGACGAAGATGCGATCGTGATGAATCTCTGCAATCCGGCCTGGCATCCGGAGAATCAGGATAATTACACGGCCGACTACGGCGACTACGATTTCTCCAAATGGGGTTATCGACCGACGCACGCTGATTAACTTCGGCTGTTTGTCGGGACAGCGGTTTTGTCAGCGCATAGATAGGGCAGGGAAGGACTGCATATGAAAATTCTTGTGACGGGGGGCGCCGGCTATATCGGGTCGGTCCTGGTCCCGCAACTGGTTGCCGATGGGCATGATGTCACTGTGGTCGATAAGCTGACCTTTGGCAACAACCTCAAGGACCTGGCGGGTTTCACCTTGCATGACCGCGATGTCCTCGACCTCGAACCGGATTGGCTGGACGGGATCGAGGCCGTCATCCACTTGGCCGGGATATCGAACGACCCGATGGCCAACTTCCGGCCGCGTGACAATTTCATCAACAACTCGGCCCTGACGGGGCTCCTGGTTTATTTCTGCAAGCAAAAGAAGATCAAGCGGTTCATTTTCGGAAGCACCTGTTCCATTTATGGGTTCTCCTCAGAGAAAATGGTCGATGAACAGTCCCCCGTCTCGCCGTCGTTCCCCTACGGGCTGTCCAAGCAGCATGCCGAGTATGCAATCAGCAGCGTCGCCGATGAAAATTTCAGGCCGATCATCTTCCGGCAGGCGACTGTTTTCGGCTGGGCGCCGCGCATGCGTTTCGACCTGGTGGTCAATACCATGACCAAGTATGGCGTTTGCCATGGCAAAATCTCGGTTAACAACCCCAGACTCTGGCGCCCCCTGATTCATGTGCGGGACTTGGTCGCCGCCTACCTGCTTGCCATCAAGGCGCCGGATGAGGTCGCTGGCATTTTCAATGTCGCCGCGAAAAACTATACCATCCTGGAAATCGGTCAGGAGGTGCAGCAAGCTCTTGCTGACAACAGCCTCCCTTGCGAACTGGAGATACTGGACCAGGAGGATCCCCGGAGCTACCGGGTCAACAGTAACAGGGCCGCTTCAGTCCTTGGCTTCGAGCCGAAGATTAGCATTGCCGAGGGTGTCGCGGAAATCGTCTGGAAAATCGGCGATGCGCAGCAACCGCAATGGCACAATCCATGGTTCATCAATGCCGAGGTTTACCGGAAGAAAATTATTGCCGAAGAAAAAACCTACGAAATGTGGAAGAACTTCATGGTCAACCTGAAAAATGAATTTGACAATCTGAAGCCGAGTGAGTGGCCTCAGGAAGGGCCTTGAGGATCCGTGC
>JAJRDJ010000207.1 GCA_028678445.1 Methylococcaceae bacterium | reverse complement strand
TCCAATCCATGCCGTGTACATCTGGGCCGAGTGCCCTTCGAGGTGCAACACATTCTCCAAGAGATGATCGATTGCCAATTCGAGGACTTCGGCCACAATCAGTAGAGCATGCAGGATGAAGCCCAGAATGGCGCGCCAGGAAAACCAGAGCACCAGCACGAGCGCCGAAAGGATGAGCGGCGGTGACGCCCAGCTTTTTATCAGTTTCTGATCCATGGGCTTTGCTCCGGTCAGGTGGAGATCAAGGGGTAAAAAGCTGCGCTTCCCCCATCAGATTTCCAGCTTCATGTGCAGCTCAATGACGTCATCCGCCGGGATACGGAAGAAATCCGAGGCGAGAGCCGCATTTCGCAACATCAACACAAACAACTTTTCGCGCCAGAGCGCCATCCCTGGTCGCGCGGTGGCCACGGGTTGGAGCCGGCTGACAAAATAGGAGATGTCCTTGGGGTCATAGTCCAGGAGCTTGCGCTGGCGGCACGCCGCCAGGATTTGGGGAATATCCGGTAGCTCCATGAAGCCGAATTGCGCCGTCGCCTGAAAGAAGCCCGGCGCCAGGGTCTGGACCACGTAGCGGTCAGTGCCGGCTTCTCTGGGCCGGTCGGTAATGGCGACACTCAGGATAATGACAGTCTCGTGCAGGACCTTGTTATGCCGCACATTTTGCAGCAGCCCATTGGGTACGCCCTCGCCCGGCGCGGCCAGATAAACGGCGGTGCCGGACACCCGTTGCTTAATCAGTGACACCTTCTGGGTCATGAAGTCAGCCAGGTTACCTTTCTGTGGATAGAGCCGCTTGAACAGCAGAGTGCGGCCTTTCAGCCAGGTCGACATGAGCGTGAACACCACCACGCCCAACAACACCGGCAGCCAGCCACCCTCGACAAACTTCATCAGGTTCGCCCCCAGAAAACTGCCATCGATCAACACGAATAAGGCCACCAGGGGTACTACCTGGCCCAGTCGCCACTGCCAGGCATGGCGTGCGACCACATAAAACAGTACCGTCGTCATCAGCATGGTGCCGGTGACCGCAATGCCATAGGCGGACGCCAAGGCGCTGGAGCTGCCGAAGCTCAGGACCAGGATGATGATCGCCAGTAGTAACAGGGTATTCAGACCCGGCAGATAGATCTGGCCGCGTTCGGTCTCGGAGGTGTGCTGGATGCGCATCCGGGGCAGGTAGCCCAACTGGAAGGCTTGCTGAGTCAGTGAATAAGCCCCCGAAATCACTGCCTGCGAGGCAATGACGGTGGCCAGCGTGGCCAGCAGCACAACAGGGATCAGGGCCCAGGCGGGGAACATCAGGAAGAACGGGTTTTTGACCGCATCCGGCACGAGCAGGACGGTCGCGCCCTGGCCAAAGTAGTTCAGCGCCAGGGCCGGGAATACCAGATAGAACCAGGACGCCCGAATGGGCTTGGCGCCGAAGTGGCCCATGTCGGCATACAGAGCTTCGGCACCGGTTACGGAGAGCACGACGGCACCCAGGACCAGCAACGACTGATAACCATGTTCAAGCAGAAACCGGCCGGCGTGCAGCGGATTCAGCGCCGCTAGGACTGCCGGGTAGTCAAAGATTTTCACCAGGCCCATGCCGCCCAAGGTCAAAAACCACACCAGCATGACCGGACCAAACAAGCCGCCCACGCCCGCCGTGCCGTGGCGCTGGATCAGGAAGAGGCTGATCAGCACGCCCAAGGTAATGGGAATGACGTAAGGCGCCACAAGCGGTGTCACCAGTTCTAGGCCTTCCACCGCGCTCAATACCGAAATGGCCGGCGTGACGATCCCATCGCCATAAAACAAGGCTGCTCCCGCCAAACCTACCGTGACCAAAATTTTCCGGCTTCTTCTGCCAAGCTGGCCGGAACGTAGGGCCAGCGCCAGCAAGGCCATGATGCCGCCTTCACCCTGGTTGTCCGCGCGCATGATGAAGCCGACGTATTTGATACTGACCACGATGACGACGGTCCAGAAGATCAGTGAGAGCAAGCCCAGCACCACGGGTTCGACCGGGGCTGTTCCCGCCGCGTGCAGGCACTCGCGCAAGGTATAGAGCGGACTGGTGCCGATGTCGCCGAAGACTACGCCCAGGGCGGGTAAAGCCAGTTGTTTTACCCAGAGACGATCAGAAGCTTGACTGGAAGGTTGCATGATTATTAATAGAGTTGAGTGCCATCACTGAAGTATTTCAGTGATCGTAATTTGCCAATAACGCAAAGAATTACAGTGGATTGGCCGGCCACCAATGGACCATCGACACCGCCCGCGCCATAGAAGCCCCCTTGCGTCCCGGAGGAGTTATCGTAGCGGTACTCGAGTCAGATGCAACCATTCACCAACACGCCATGTACACCCGCCGCTCCCGTCAAGGGCCAGAGCGTGTGCCTGCAGCATCATTGGGGGTCTGGAGCGGGTTCAGCTAGCTACGACGCAAACACCCGCTGCGCGATATCAAAATTAATGCTGCCCAGTGCGTCGTATAAAGGTGTTGGCGAAGGACTGATAAGTGTCCTTGTCCTTGAGGATTCGGAAAGAGCAAGGCTGAGTGGATCCCAAACTCCGCCTCAATGCGCTTTTCCGAAACCCGCGCAATGTCCCCTTCGTTACCGGCTTCGGCGAGTGCTTCGCTTAATCGGTAGAGTGCTATCGCCCGCCGTTCCCGCTGCGTGGAGATATCTGCCTGCGTTCGCAATCGTTCAACCAGGTTGCTGATGATATTGGCTACGATCAGCATGACTACCAGCCCCACGACATATTTTTTCGTCAGTCATGGCCAGGAAAAAGGTCGGTGGGGCATATAAAGAGGGGAAAAGGCCGGCGCACTCAGTAAAGATGCCAGGATTGATGGTCCTCACCCATTGCAGGTCACTTCCAGGAACACGCCCAACAGGTAGATCAGCAGAATACTGGCTGAGCCCAGGCTATGCCGTAACGGCCAATGCACCAGGATGCAGATCCATCACTAGAACGAGTGGGCATTCACCAGGAAATGGATGCCAATAGCGGCAAAATATCCGAGAAGGATTACTGGACACCATTTCATGTGGCTACCGAATGAATATTTGCCCTTACTAATGCCCATAAGGCCAATACCGGGGGCAGAACCGATGGCGAGCAGGCTACCACCGACGCCCAGTGTCAAGGTCACCAGCAACCACTGCCCCTGAGGAATATCAGGATGCATGGCCAAGACTGCGAACATCAGCGTGCCGTTATCGACAAAGGCCGAAGACAGGCCAACCATTATGTTGGCGAGTGTAGCGCTGTGCTGGCCATAGAGCCAGCCGGATATCGCATCGAGATAACCGATGAAGCCAAGCCCACCGATTCCCACCATGGCGCCATAGAAAAACAGTAGCGTGTCCCATTCCAGGCGACCGATCTTCTCGAAGATGGCGTAACTCTGCTGCCTTTGGGTGTCAGGAGAGAGCAGTACCATAACCTCCGGTTCGGCTGGGTATTGTTGGATGTCTAAAGATCGAGTACCGCGCGGGTTCAGGTGCACTGTCTTCATCAGATAGTATTCGAAAAACTGGAGCAGTGATAAGCCGGCCATCATGCCAGCGGCGGGTGGCAACTCCAGAACCATATTGAAAATCACGGCCAGGACGATGGTCAGACCGAACAGAAAAATGATCCGTTTGGTGCCCCGAGGGAGTTCGATGGTCTCAACCACCAGTGTGGGTTTGCCTTTGGGAACGGCAAAATGCATGATCGCGGCCGGCACCAGGAAGTTGACCAAGCAAGGCAGAAAGAGCGTAAAGAATTCCGTGAATTGCAATACCCCTTGTTGCCAGACGAAAAGTGTCGATATACCGCCCAGTGGACTGAATGTACCCCCGGCATTGCATGCGACCACGATATTGAGGCAGGCAAGGGAGACAAAGCGGGGATTATTTCGACCAACCGCAACAACCACCGCGCCCATGAGGAGTCCTGAGGTCAAGCCGTTCACCACACTGGAAATAAAGAATACAAGGATTCCAGTGATCCAGAATAAAGGCCGATAACCCAGATTCAACTTCACT
>JAJRDJ010000206.1 GCA_028678445.1 Methylococcaceae bacterium | reverse complement strand
GACCTCGGTCGTGAACAAACAGAAGGACCCGTCCTGGACGCCGCCTGCCTCGATCAAGCGCGAACACGCGGCCAAAGGCGATCCGTTGCCGGACGTGGTGCCGCCCGGTCCCGACAATCCCTTGGGCAAATACGCCATGCGCCTGGGTGTGGCCGGCTATCTGATCCATGGTACCGACGCGGCCAAGGCCGATGGCATCGGCATGCGCGTTACCCACGGCTGCATGCGCATGTACAACGAGGATGTCGCCAAACTGTTCCCGCTGGTTCCCGTCGGCGCGCCGGTTTATCTGGTCAATCAGCCGGTCAAGCTGGGCTGGCAGGGCAACAAGCTGTACATGGAAATCAGCCAGCCACTGGATGAGGATGTTGGCATTCCGCCGCATGATGTGGACGATGACATCAGCAAGGAACAGCAGGCCCGCGAGGATGCCAAGCGGGCTAGCTTCCTCATGAGTCTTGCGAGGACAGAAATCCAGAGGGAAAAGGACAAGACAGGTGCTTCCGTGAATATGGATAAGGTGCGCCGGGCGGTAGAGAGACCGACTGGAATTCCGGTCGTGATTGGCGGTACTGGCAGCGGTTGGGAGCAGGCAGCGGAGAGCGATGAGGGTCTGGCTCCGGTGGCAGGCAAGGATGATCCCAATGCCGGTGGGTTGGGCGTGAAAGCCGCGCCCGCCAGTCGCCCGCCGCCCAAGCCCACTCATATCGGCGGTTCTGGCGCGGTAACATCGCCGGCACCTACCGCCTATGGCGCCGCTTCAGGGTCCGCTGCGGGGCGGGCCGCCACCCGTCCCTACGATGCCGAACTCGCCAAGGATGACGCCTCGGAGACTCTCTATTCCCCGGACAACCCCTATCGCCCGGAGCGTGACGCCAGCAGCGAGTCGAACGATCGGCCCGCCGATGCGAAAAGTTCTCCTTATGCACAGGGTGAGGATGCACCAGCTCCGGAGCTCGAGGCGTTGCCCGTAGAGCCGGAGGAAGAGCCCTAAGGCAATCAGGTCGGGGGCGGGCGATAACCCTCGGGCATTTCGCTTGCCCCGCCGAAGAGAAATTTCTCCCGCTCCTTGGACAGGAACTTCTTGGCTTCCGCCTCGAAGGGCGTCAGGCGATGCTCGTTAATTAGCATGGTTTGAAACTTCAGCCACTCCTGCCAAGCCTCCTTTGAGATGTGTTCGTATATCTTCTGTCCTTCAGGGCCAGGAAATGGGGGTTTTTCGAGTCCTTCGATTTCCTTACCGGTTCTCTGGCATTTGACGATATGAGTCATGGGCTTTCTCGTTGTGATGGTTACTGTTGGAAGGCGTTGCAGGTTATAGCGCTGCTCTGATGATTCATGGTCAGGATAGCTCTGTCAGCAGTTTTTTGATGGGGGCCGGCAGGCCTACTGTGTGTTCTGGATGGAACCACCCGCAGTTCCGATGTTCACTGACGCTGTCGAACGCACTCGCAACACCCAGCACGGGGCGGAAGTCCAGGTGATAGTGAGAAAACGTATGACGGCGCCGGGTCATGAGTTCCAGTTGGTCAAGCTCGATCCGGCGAGGGATACACCAGGCTATAAGGTCATCGAACGAGGCAAACTCCGGCAGACTTTTCAGTCCGCCCCAGATCCCTGCGGGGGGCCGCTTTTCGAGCCACACCCGGTGTTCCGGGTCTCTTAACACCAGCATGAAGCATTTCCGGACCGGCATCGTCCGAGCTGGTCTCGGGGCCGGTATCGTCTGGGTGCGATCAGTTTGCCGGGCAACACAGGGTGAAGCCAGCGGACAGCTGTCACAGTCGGGCTGGCTGCGAGTGCAAACCATCGACCCCAGATCCATCATCGCCTGATTGTAATCGGCTACCCGCGCTACCGGCGTCAGGCTGTCACTGAGCGCCCAAAGCTGGCGGGTGGCGGCGGTCGCGCCCGGCCAGCCCTCGATCCCTTCATAGCGGCACAGCACCCGCCGGACATTCCCATCCAGGATGGCGGCCCGCCGGTTCAGGCCCAGGCTGAGGATGGCCCCGGCGGTGGAGCGGCCGATGCCGGGTAGGGCCTGAAGACACTCGATGTCGTCCGGAAAATTGCCGCCGTGGACATGCCGAAGCTGGATGGCAGCGGCATGCAGATTGCGGGCGCGGGCATAGTAGCCAAGACCAGCCCAGTGCGCGATTACCTCATCCAGGTCGGCATGAGCCAGGCTGTCAACGTCCGGGAAGCGCGCCACGAACTTCAGGTAATAGGGGATGACCGTCGCGACCTGGGTTTGCTGGAGCATGATTTCTGAAACCCAGACCTGATAGGGATTCCGGTCTATTTGCCAGGGTAGGCTCTTGCGACCGTGCCGGTCGAACCATTCCAGTACCCGGGCCTGAAATTCATGAGTTTGCATCATCCTAATTCTAAACTGAGGGATGGCTCACACCAAGGCGGAAACTCTGGATGTGATGAGGTCCATGTCTGGCTGGAGTGATTCGGGATGATAAGATGCGGCGCTTTTTTTGTCTTCATCGGGAAAATATCATGGATGCCTTCGAGACCTGCCCCTGCTGGTCAGGGCAGCTGTTTGGACAGTGCTGTGGTCCTCATCTGTCGGGCCAAAGCAGCCCGCCGACAGCCGAAGCGCTCATGCGCTCGCGGTTTTCCGCCTTTCAATTGCGCAATGCCGATTATGTCCGGGATACCTGGGATCCGGTCAGCCGGCCAAAACACTTGAATTTCGAACAGGATGAGCGCGTCTGGTCCAGTCTCGAAATCGTCTCGACCATCGGTGGTGGCGAACAGGACGAACGCGGCGTGGTCGAGTTCAAGGCGAAGTACGAGTTGGGCGGCGACACCTATCTTTTCCACGAAATCAGCCGGTTTTCACGGCATGCTGGCCGCTGGTTGTATCTGGATGCCTCGTTTCCATTTCACGGAAAGATCGCCCATCAGGGCCAATATCTGAAGAATGCCCCCTGCCCTTGCGGGAGTGGCAAGAAATTTAAGAAATGTTGCGGCAGAAACGGTCATCTGCCCCATTAACTGCGTCAAATCACACCGTGTTCTAGGAGTCTGTCGGATAGGGTCCAACACAGTGCAATCAACACTGGCGCAGCGTATTTTCATCATGCCACAGCAAGGTGT
>JAJRDJ010000205.1 GCA_028678445.1 Methylococcaceae bacterium | reverse complement strand
AGCCCGGCGCTACACCCCCCCCGTTAGCGCGTGAAAACCCGTATCCCTCCCGCCGAACACGCGTTAAAATCTGCGGTCTTACGCGTCCCGAGGACGCCAGAAACGCCGTGCTGCTGGGCGCGGATGCGATCGGTCTGGTGTTTTACCCGCCGAGTCCACGGTATCTTGAACCGGAGCAGGCCCGAGGGATTACCGAAGGATTGCCGCCTTTCGTGACAGTGGTCGGTCTGTTCGTGGACGCGGACCCCGCCAGGGTGCGGGACACGCTGAACCGCGTGAGAATCGACCTCCTGCAGTTTCACGGCGATGAAGATCCGGGGTATTGCGGCGGTTTCGGCAAGCCATGGATCAAGGCGCTACGCATGCGCCCCGGACTGGATCTTCGAGCCGCCGTCGACCGCTTTCCCGGCGCTTCGGGGTTTCTGGTCGACGCCTGGCATCCCGGCGCCATGGGTGGTACGGGGCAGCGATTCGACTGGGGTCTGTTGCCGGCCGATATGGCGAACAGCCTGATCCTTGCTGGTGGCCTTGAGACTGACAATGTGGCCGAGGCGCTGCGCTTAGTGCGGCCTTATGCGCTGGATGTCTCCAGCGGTGTCGAAATAAAAAAAGGAATCAAGGATGCCGCCAAAATGGCGGCTTTCCTCAACGAGGTGCATCACTTTGACAACAGCGTACACAGCGACTGAGCCTTACAACCTGCCGGACGAGCGCGGTCATTTCGGACCCTACGGCGGTGTATTCGTGGCCGAAACCCTCATGGAACCCATCGAGGAACTCCGGTTGGCGTATCAGCGCTATATGAGGGATGCTGAATTCCTCGCGGAACTGGACCGCGATCTCCAGCATTATGTCGGCCGTCCCTCGCCGATTTATCACGCTGAGCGGATGAGCCGCCACCTCGGTGGGGCACAGATTTTCCTCAAGCGTGAAGATCTCAACCATACCGGAGCGCACAAGGTCAACAATACCATCGGCCAGGCGCTGCTAGCCAAGCGCATGGGTAAAACCCGGATCATCGCCGAAACCGGCGCCGGCCAGCATGGCGTGGCTTCGGCTACCGTGGCGGCGCGTCTGGGTCTCGAATGCGTGGTTTACATGGGTGAGGTCGATGTCGCACGGCAGGCACCCAATGTGCTGCGGATGCGCCTTTTGGGTGCCACGGTGGTGCCGGTGACTTCCGGTTCGAGAACCCTCAAGGACGCGCTCAACGAGGCCATGCGGGACTGGGTCACCAACGTCGACAATACCTTCTACATCATCGGCACGGTGGCGGGACCGCATCCCTATCCGGCCATGGTGAGGGATTTCCAGGCGGTTATCGGCCGCGAATCCCGGGAACAGATGCTGGAACAGACCGGCCGGCTGCCGGATATCCTGCTGGCCTGTGTCGGCGGGGGTTCCAACGCCATCGGGCTGTTTTATCCCTTTATCGGCGATACTGATGTTCGCATGATCGGCGTTGAAGCCGCCGGCGATGGCATCGAGACGGGGCGGCATTCCGCTCCTCTTTGTGCCGGCCGCCCCGGGGTGCTTCACGGTAACCGCACCTATCTCATGGAAGATGACGACGGCGAAATTACCGAGACGCACTCGATTTCAGCCGGTCTCGATTATCCCGGCGTCGGCCCCGAACATGCCTGGCTGAAAGACAGCGGCAGGGCCGAATACGTCGCCATCACCGACACCGAAGCGATGGAAGGCTTCCATGCACTGACCCGGATGGAAGGCATCATCCCGGCGCTGGAATCCAGTCATGCCGTGGCCTACGCCATGAAGCTGGCGCCGGCCCTGGCGCGGGATCGGCAGATTCTGATCAACCTTTCCGGTCGCGGCGACAAGGACATCAATACGATTGCCGAACGCGAGGGCATAAAACTGTGAGCCGACTGACTGCCAAATTTGCCGCGCTGAAAGCCGCCCGGCGCACGGCCCTGATCCCCTTCATCACGGCGGGCGATCCCGATCCGGACTTCACCCTCCCGGCGCTGCGGGCGCTGGTCGAGGCCGGGGCGGACATCATCGAGATCGGCGTGCCGTTTTCCGATCCGATGGCGGATGGCCCGGTGATTCAACGGGCCAGCGAGCGGGCGCTGGAGCACAAGATGAGCCTCAGGCGTACGCTCGACCTGGTCAAGAAATTCCGTGAGGGCGACACCGATACCCCGGTGGTGATCATGGGCTACCTGAATCCCATCGAGGCCATGGGGTATGCTGCCTTCATCGAAAAAGCCGCCACAGCAGGCGTGGATGGCGTTCTGACCGTGGATATGCCGCCCGAGGAATCGGCCGAATTGCTTGGCCTGCTGAAGAATGCCGGGATTGACCCCATTTTCCTGCTGGCCCCCAACAGCAGTGAGCAGCGCATTCGCAAGATGGGCCAACTGGGTCATGGCTATCTTTACTACGTGGCGCTCAAGGGTGTTACCGGTGCGGGCCATCTGGATTTGAACGATGTCGAGCACAAGCTCGCCGAAATCCGGAGCCTGACCACGCTGCCTCTGGCCGTGGGTTTTGGTGTCAAGAATGCAACAACCGCCGCGGCGCTTGGCCACTTCGCCGAAGCCGTGGTCGTGGGCAGCGCACTCGTCAGCCGGATCGAGGCGGCGGGCAACGATACCGCCAAGGCCCTGGCCGATATCTCCGAGTTGATTGGTTCCATGCGGAGCGCCCTGGACGCGCCCGCCGTCCCTGCCGCCTGACCGTAAAGAGGCATCAATTGAGCTGGTTTCAAAAGCTGGTCCCCTCCAAGATTCGCACCGAAGCCTCCAGCAAGGGCGCGGTTCCCGAAGGTTTGTGGAGTAAATGCCCGAGCTGCAACGCCATCCTGTATCGCTCGGAAGTCGAGCGCAATCTCTCGGTATGCGTCAAGTGCGGCCATCACATGCGTTTGAGCGCGCGCAAGCGACTGCATGCCTTTCTCGATCCCGGCAACCGGATCGAGCTGGGTGAAGCCCTCGTCTCGGTCGACGTACTGAAGTTCAAGGACAGCAAAAAGTATAAGGATCGCCTGAGCCAGGCGCAGAAGGCGACGGGCGAAAAGGACGCGTTGATCGTCGTGGCGGGCCAGTTGGAGGGACGTCCCGTGGTCGCGGCGGCCTTCAATTTCGAATTCATGGCCGGGTCCATGGGCTCGGTGGTCGGGGAACGTTTCGTGCGCGGCGTGAATCACGCGGTCGCCCAGCGCACCCCGCTGGTCGTCTTCAGCGCCAGTGGCGGTGCCCGCATGCAGGAATCCTTGCTGTCGCTGTTCCAGATGGCGAAGACCAGCGCGGCGCTGGCCACCATGGCCCGGGCCGGAGTGCCTTATATTTCGGTGATGACCGACCCGACCATGGGCGGCGTCTCCGCCAGTCTGGCCATGCTGGGCGATATCAATATCGGCGAACCGGGCGCCCTGATCGGCTTTGCCGGACCCCGCGTCATCGAGCAGACGGTGCGCGAGAAATTGCCCGAGGGTTTCCAGCGCAGCGAGTTTCTTCTCGAACATGGCGCCCTGGACATGATCGTTGACCGCCGCGAAATGCGGGCCAGAATCGCCTCGATCCTCGGCATGCTGATGCCGGTACCCGGTTCAGCCGAGGCGCTCGGCTTTGATCAGCGTCTTTTAATCAGCGCTAACGACGATACCCAGAACCAGAGCTCCACCTGATACATGCGCTTTGAAACGCTGGCCGAATGGCTGGCTTGGCAGGAATCGCTGCATCCCCAGGCGATCGAGCTGGGACTCTGCAGGGTTTCGCGAGTCCTGCAACAGATGGGACTGCCCACCCGGCAAGCATTCACTTTCAGTGTGGGAGGCACCAATGGCAAAGGTTCCTGCGTGGCGATGTTGGCCAGCATTCTCCGCGAGGCGGGCTATCGGGTCGGCACTTACACCTCCCCGCACATTCTCCGTTACAACGAACGAATAGCCATTGACGGTCAACCAGTCGACGACCGGAGTATCCTCGCGGCTTTTGACCGAGTGGACCGCGCCCGAGAGAACACCTCCCTCAGCTTCTTCGAGTTCGGCACCCTGACGGCGCTGGATATATTCTCGGCGGCACAGTTGGATGTCAGGATTCTGGAGGTGGGACTGGGAGGGCGCCTTGACGCCGTGAACATCGTTGATGCCGATGTCGCCCTGCTTGCCAGTATCGACATCGATCATCAGGAATGGCTGGGCGACACCCGCGAAGCCATAGGCTATGAGAAAGCCGGCATTCTGCGAACCGGACGGCCCGCCGTCATTGCTGATCCCGAACCGCCGGACTCCGTGCTTCGCTATGCGCAAGATCAGGACACGCCTCTGCACCGACCCGGACGGGATTTTGGGTTTGAGCGTTCAGGCCATACCTGGCATTGGTGGGGCAGCGGGCAGCGGTGGACTGCACTTCCCGAGCCGGCCATTCCGGGCGAGCATCAATACCTGAACGCGGCGGCTGTGCTGGAGTGTCTCCAGCTTGCCACCACCGAGCTTCCCGTCACCGACACGGCCATCCGGCGTGGGCTGGCTGGCGTTAAGCTGCCGGGGCGGTTCCAGTATTTCCCAGGGGCAGTCCCGGTGCTGCTGGATGTGGCGCATAACCCGCAAGCAGCCAGGATTCTGGCCGGGTATTTACGGCAGCATT
>JAJRDJ010000204.1 GCA_028678445.1 Methylococcaceae bacterium | reverse complement strand
GTTTTTTCGAAATGCCGCATGACCTTGGGGCCGATGGCCTCTGCCTTGGCCTGGTAAATTTCGGCAAGCCGTTCGGTGATGCGCTGACGAAGCTTGTCCTCGTCAAGGTGCGAGTCTTCATCCAGCCATTGCTGGACCGGCAGATGGGCGCCCACATCATGCTCCAGCGCTTCCTCGAGGCCCTTGACATCCCACTGCTCCTCAAGTGTCTGCGGCGGAATGAACTGGACGAACAATTGCGCCACGGCATCATGGCGAGCGGCATCGATGGTTTCGGAAATGTCGTCGCTCTTCATGAGCTGATCGCGCATGTGATAGATGACCCGGCGCTGATCATTGGCGACGTTGTCGTATTCGAGGAGTTGCTTGCGGATATCGAAATTACGGGCCTCGACCTTGCGCTGGGCGTTTTCGATGGCGCGGGTAACCCAGGGGTGCTCGATGGCCTCGCCCTCCTTCATGCCCAGCTTTTGCATGAGCGAAGCCACCCGATCGGAGGCGAAGATGCGCATCAACGGATCTTCCAGCGACAGATAGAAGCGCGACGAACCCGGATCGCCCTGCCGTCCGGAGCGTCCGCGTAGCTGGTTGTCGACCCGGCGGGATTCATGCCGCTCGGAACCAATGACGTGTAATCCGCCGGCGTCCACCACCTGCTGGTGACGCACTTGCCAGGCAGCTCTGGCCTCGTCAAACGCGGCCTGGTCGGCGCGATCGAATCCGGCGGTGTCCTCATCGAGACTGCCGCCAAGGACAATGTCGGTACCGCGTCCCGCCATGTTGGTGGCGATGGTCACCGCGCCCGGCTTGCCGGCCTGCGCCACAATATGGGCTTCCTGCTCGTGTTGCTTGGCGTTCAGGACCTGATGGGGAATCTGTTGCTGACGCAGCAGCGTGGAAATGACCTCGGAATTTTCGATGGAGGTCGTGCCGACGAGCACTGGCTGGCCGCGTTCGACGCAATCGCGCACGTCCTCGGCGATGGCGGCGTATTTCTCGGGGACCGTCAGATAGACCAGATCACCCATATCATTGCGAGCCATGGGCTTGTTGGGCGGGATACAGACGACTTCAAGGTTGTAAATCTGATGGAATTCGGGCGCTTCGGTATCGGCCGTGCCGGTCATACCGGACAGCTTGGCGTAAAGCCGGAAGTAGTTCTGGAAGGTGATCGACGCCAGCGTCTGGTTCTCATTCTGAACCGTGACCCGCTCCTTGGCTTCCACCGCCTGATGCAGGCCCTCCGACCAGCGCCGGCCGGGCATGGCGCGACCGGTGAACTCATCGACGATGATGACCTGACCATCCCTGACGATGTAGTCAACATCGCGCTGAAACAGCGCGTGCGCCTTCAGCGAGGCACTGATATAGTGCATCATCCGGATGTTGACGGCATCGTAAAGACTCTCGCTGGGCTGTATGAGCCCATTCTCGACTAGCAACTGTTCGATGCGCTCGTGCCCACTTTCCGTCAGGAAAGCCTGGCGGGATTTTTCGTCCACCGAGTAGTCACCAGGGCCACCTTCCTGCTCCTGCTTGACCAGCTTTGGCATCAGCACCTGAATCTTCTGGTACAGATCGCTGCGGTCCTCGGTCGGGCCGGAAATGATCAGCGGCGTCCGCGCTTCGTCGATCAGAATGGAGTCGACCTCGTCGACGATGGCAAAAAACTTCTCGCGTTGAACCCTTTGTTCCAGGCTGAAAGCCATGTTGTCGCGCAGGTAATCGAAGCCGAATTCGTTATTGGTACCGTAAGTAATGTCCGCCGCGTATGCCTCGCGCCGCTCTTCGGTCGAAAGGTTGCTGACGATGCAGCCCACTGTCAGCCCGAGGAATTTATAAATTTTGCCCATCCACTCGGAGTCGCGGCGCGCCAGATAGTCGTTCACCGTGACGACATGGACACCCTTGCCAGGCAAGGCATTGAGATAGGCGGCCAAGGTGGCCACCAGCGTTTTACCTTCACCGGTCTTCATTTCGGCAATCTTGCCGTCATTCAGGACCATGCCACCGATGAGCTGCACATCGAAATGCCGCATGCCGAGGGCACGCCGGGAAGCCTCTCGCACCGCCGCGAAGGCTTCGGGCATAATGCCGTCGAGGCTGTCACCGCGCTCCAGGCGATCCCGGAACTCCTGAGTCATGCCACTCAATGCGGCGTCGGACAAGGCCTGAAACTGGGGCTCCAGGGCATTTATCTTCTTGACGAATTTGCGTTTCTTGTTGACGATTCGATCGTTGCGGCTACCAACGATCATCTTGACCAGATTGCCTAGCATTAGGGTTTTATCTCGAAGTCCAAATGGAGTTAATCGCGGATGATACCGCAAAAGCAGGGATTTTTTCAGCTTTGGAAACCTATGTAATAGGCGGCCCGCGGCATTTCAACAACCATCTCTAACCCCTTGCGGCGCACTACCCTGAGACAAAATGACAGCTTATCCACGCCGGTTGAATTTCTATTTCCAAACCTTCCTCCCAAGCGTACTCATGAGGGAACTGTCCGAGCAAGACCGCTTATTGCAGTCTGTCCGGGCGTCGCTGCCGCCTGCCCTGGCCAGTCAGTGCCGGTATTGCATCAAAAAACGCGAGCAACTGATTATCCAGGTTGATTCATCGGCTACCGCGACACTATTGCGATTTCAGGCACCTTCACTGCTGGCCCACATGGCAAGGGAGCATGGATTTCGCTTCACTGATGTGCGGGTACAAAACCTGATTTCCGCATCCAGCGAAGCGGCTGCCGTAACAACCGCTACCACCCCCGGGGCGAAGGCGAGCAGACACATTAAGGACTCGGCAGATGGTTGCACTTCCGATGAGATTAGGTGTGCCCTGTTACGACTTTCGAAAACACTTGATCAGAAGGAACAACCCAAAAGTCAACCCTAAGGCGTTAAGCAGAAATAACTTGAACAAATGAGTCGATAGCTACTGGTTCCGGGGCCGCAATTGGTAATTCCATTCACCATGAAACT
>JAJRDJ010000203.1 GCA_028678445.1 Methylococcaceae bacterium | reverse complement strand
GGTATCAAACAGGGCATTCGGGTCCAGGGTGATGCCCAATTTGAATTGCGTGTACTCAGCCAGGCGTTGCTTGTTGGCGCGCTTGATCGCCCGCCACTGTTGGCGGAATGCCGGACTGTCGGCATGGGGAGCCAACTTGGCGAGTTCCGATAAATCGTGCGTCCAGCCATCGCCGATGGTCTGGGTGATCAGCGCTGCCAGCGCCGGGTTGCATCCCGCCAGCCAGCGCCGGGGAGTGATGCCATTGGTCTTGTTGTTGAACTTTTCGGGCCAGAGTTCGTAAAAGTCGCGGAACATACCCTTCACCAGCAAATCCGAATGCAGCGCTGCCACGCCGTTTACGGAGAAGCTGCCGACGATCGCCAGATAGGCCATGCGCACTTGCTGCTCCCAGCCTTCCTCGATCAGGGACATTCGGGCCACGCGCTCATGATCCCCGGGCCAGCGTTCGTCTACCTCTTTCAGAAAACCGGCGTTGATCTTGAAAATGATTTCGAGCAGACGCGGCAGCAACTGACGGAACAACCGCACCGGCCATTTTTCGAGGGCCTCGGGCAGCAGGGTGTGGTTGGTGTAAGCCATGGTCTTGCGGGTAATTTGCCAAGCCTGATCCCAGGGCACGCCATGTTCGTCCAGCAGCAGGCGCATCAACTCCGCCACGGCGATGGTGGGGTGGGTGTCGTTCAGCTGGAAGACATTCTTTTCGGCAAACTGGCTGAAGTCCTCCCCATTCACCATCACCCAGTACCCGACGATGTCCTGCAGGCTGGCCGACGCCAGGAAGTACTGCTGGCGAAGACGCAGTTCCTTACCGTTTTCGCTGGCATCATTGGGGTACAGCACCATGGTGATGTTTTCCGCCATATTCTTGGAACGGACCGCCTCGGTATAGTCGCCGGCATTGAACTCGCTGAGACTGAACTCATCGGTTGCGGCGGCTTTCCACAGCCTCAAGGTGTTGACCGTGCCATTCTGGTAGCCGGGAATCGGCACGTCGAAAGGGACCGCCAGCACGTCCTGCGTGTTGACCAGCCGCACCTGGCCATCTTCACCCGTTTCCGTATGTCCGCCAAAACGCACCCGCAGGGTGAGCTCGGGACGTTCCAGCTCCCAGACATGACCATTGCGCAGCCAGTGATCAGGCTCCTCCAGTTGATGACCATTTTCGATGAGCTGGCGGAACATGCCGTATTCATAGCGAATACCGTAACCCATGACCGGCAGTTGCAGCGTGGCGCAGCTATCGACAAAACAAGCGGCCAGCCGTCCGAGACCGCCGTTACCCAGGCCGGCATCCATCTCGGCTTCCGCCAGTTCCTCAAGTTCCAGCCCCAGCGACTGCAGTGCTTTCTCGAGGGAGGTGCTGATGCCCAGATTGAGTATCGCGTTACCCAGGGCCCGCCCCATCAGAAACTCCAGCGACAGGTAATAGGCCCGCTTGCAATCCGCTTCCCGATACGCCCGCTGCGTGTTCTTCCAGCGGTCCATCAGCCGGTCACGGACGGCCAAGGCAACCGACGTGTAAGTGTAGTGCACCGACTTGCTGGCCTTATTCCTGCCCAGGGTGGTGTTGAAGTGCTGGGCGATGTCCTTGGCCAGCTCTTTCGGCTTCATGGCGAGTGGGGCGACCTCGGTCAAGAGGGCGGTAGGTTGGCTTTTAGTGAGTTTTCTGGTCAGCATGGCGTGTTTCATTCGTGAAATGACGGCGGGAAATGTAGCTGGATGGTCTGACGCTGTACGCCGCAAATAAAGGTGTCCGTTCTTATCCAGGCTACGTATTTTGCGTTTCCTGAGTGTCGGGCGAGTATTAAGCTCAACGACCGAGATGCTTAAGTCTCCAGCGCAACCCCTCCTTGGCCGAACATCTGCTCTTTATTATCGCACTCCTTAAGGGATTCTTTGACCCCCCGGGAGGAATCGGCGCATTCACTGATTGCGCTCAAACATCGAGGTTGAGTTCGGCGATCTTGCGGGTCAGGGTATTACGGCCATAGCCGAGCAGTTTGGCGGCTTCCTGGCGCCGGCCCCGCGTGGCACCCAGGGCCGTGGTAATAAGGATCCCTTCCGCAGATTCAATGGCCTCCTTGGCGATATTCTGATGGCCCAGCCTGAGTTGTTCATCCACCCAGTGCCGCAAGGCATCCTGCCAGTCACCACCCAGTTTGAGGGCGGGCGATTCGCGAGCGGGTTGCAGCAACTCGGGCGGCAGATCATCGAGGTGTACGTCCTTGCCGGCCGCCATGACGGTAATCCACCGACAGGTATTCTCGAGTTGCCGAACATTCCCTGGCCAATCAAGACCGCAGAGGAAAGCCTCGACATCCGGCCGCAGGATTTTGACTTCGGAATTGATTTCGAGACTGGCTTCATTGAGGAAATGACGCAGCAGCAGCGGTATGTCCTGCCGGCGTTCCCGTAGCGGCGGCAGGTGGATGCGGATGACATTCAGCCGGTGGTAGAGGTCTTCCCGGAACCGGCCCTCCGCCACAGCGGCCGCGAGGTTCTGGTGAGTGGCGGCGATGATGCGGACATCCACCTTGACCGGGGCATGGGCGCCGACCGGGAAAAATTCACCGTCCGCCAGGACCCGCAACAGCCGAGTCTGCAATTCGGCGGGCATGTCTCCGATTTCATCGAGGAACAGCGTACCGCCGTCCGCCTGTTCAAAGCGCCCCGCGCGGCGTGCCTGGGCGCCGGTGAAAGCGCCGCGCTCATGTCCGAATAGCTCTGACTCGAGCAAGTCGCGCGGGATGGCCGCCATGTTGAGCGCGATGAATGGCTGGCCGGCGCGGGGACTGTGGCGATGCAGTGCCTTCGCCACCAGCTCCTTGCCGGTCCCCGATTCCCCATTGATCAGCACGGTGATGTGCGAGCGCGCCAGCCGGGCGATCGCCCTGAAAACTTCCTGCATGCTGGGCGCCGCGCCGATGATTTCCTGCGTCGCCTCGGGCAGCGGAGCCGGCTCCTGCTCCTGGCGGAGGTTGCGGGCCTGCACGCAGGCGCGCCGGACGCGATCCACCGCTTCATCGACGTCGAAGGGCTTGGGCAGGTATTCAAAAGCGCCGCCATGAAACGCCGATACGGCACTCTCCAGGTCCGAATGGGCGGTCATGATGATGACCGGCAGATCGGGATAGCGGTCTTGCAGACGCTTCAACAGCGCAAGGCCATCCATGCCCGGCATGCGGATGTCGGTGATGATGGCCTCGGGTTGAGCTTGGCCGAGGGTTTCCAGGAGGCTGTTCGCGGTGGAAAAGCTGCGGGTATCCAGTCCCGCTTTTTGCAGGGCTTTCTCCAGCACCCAGCGGATTGACCGGTCATCATCGACGATCCATACCTGATCGGTTTTAGTCATGGCCCATCTCCAGCGGCAAGAATATGGAAAATACCGTATGGCCCGGCACGCTCGAACATTCGATCAGGCCGCCATGCTGGTTGATCAAGGTTTGCGCGATGGACAGCCCCAGCCCTGTTCCATCGGCCCGTCCCGTTACCATCGGGTAAAAAATCTGGCTCATCAGCCCGGGCTGTATTCCCGGACCGTTGTCTTCCACGTCGATCTTCACGACAAGGCGGTTTCGCCGATGACCAATGGTCACCTGCCGGTGAATCCGGGTGCGAAGAAGTATCCGCCCCCGTTCGCCGACCGCCTGAGCGGCGTTTCTGACGATGTTGAGAATGGCCTGGATGAGCAGGTCGCCATCGCCGTTGACCAGTGGAATGCTGGGGTCGTAGTCACGTTCGATCAGAACATCCGCGGGCGCTTCCACTTGCACCAGCTGCCGCACGCGCTCCAGGACCTTGTGAATATTGATCGGCGCCATGGCGAGCGGTTTGTTCGGTCCCAGCATGCGATCCACCAGGGACTGCAGGCGATCCGACTCGTCCATGATGATCTGGGTGTACTCCCGCAATTCTTCGTCAATCAGCTCGCGCTGCAACAACTGCGCTGCCCCCCGGATGCCGCCCAGCGGATTCTTGATTTCATGCGCCAAGCCCCGCAGCAGCATGCGTGCCGCGTTTTGCTGGGCGAGCATCTGTTCCTCCATGGAAATCCTCAGGTGCCGGTCGACCTGTTCAATCTGGACCAGCACCGCCTCCTCCTGGTCCTTTTCCAGGATTGGTACGATCGTCAGGTTGGCGGTAATGGGCAGGGAAGGCGGGCCCAGGGTCAGGTTACGCTTGGTGAGTGTTTCCCCGTCGTGCAAAGCACGCTTGAAGTCCGTCTCGATGGTGCGGTCGGACAGTCCGAAAATGTCCCTTGCCCGCATGGCCATGACCTGGCGCGCGCTGACCGCGAACAGCATTTCACCGGCCAGGTTAATGAAAACCAGGCGGCAAGCCCGATCGAACAGCAGGACCGCATCGGTGAGGTGGTCCAGTATCCGGGGTAGGTGGGTCGATGTATCCGTAGGCGTCATGCCCTTAACCAGCAATTTTGGGGCCAATAGGGGGTGGGTCTGGATGGCGCATCAGATGACATGGTTTGACCGATGTTATCCGATGCCTGCACCATAATGGGATAAGATTAGGCCGAAAAAAAGCCCCATTATGGGGCAATTGATTGTTGTTGTTCTCGTACTTCGCTGTTTGTCAAGGCATACGGCCAAGCACGCCTTTCTCATGCAGTTGGGCGACCAGTTCCGCACCAAATTCCAATACCTGGGCGGGATTGGGGTGCTGAAGTTCCTCGGCGAGGTGCAAGAGATAGTGCCTGACAGGTTCACCGGGCATCTGGTCCAGACACTCGAGTAAACGGTAGGACACCTGATTCACTTCCAGAAATCGTACTCGATCGTCCCGGTTGCGATAGACCACGAGAAAACTCGGGGTTTCGGGCGGTGTCTCTGGCTGATAGTCTGGACCGATGCGATGCACCTGAAACCGGTAGGCCAGTGGCCATGCCACCGGTGACAGGCGGATGGGGGCAGCCAGTAGATCCTTTTCAAAATCCGCGTGCAATTCCGGGGGCTCGGCTTCGGCAACCGCCAATGCCAGTTCCACCCATTCGTAATGCGCCAACTCCAGGATAAATGGCGGATCGCCCGCCTGCTGGGTCCTCTCGCTCTCGAGATATACCAGAAACTCTTCGGCGATCTCAATGAACAGCGGCGTAGCGCAGCGATGCCTGGCATAAAAATCCCGAATCAGGGCCACCCACTCATCCCTGCCCATGAGGCTTTTGAGCACCGGAAACCCGGAGGCGATGAAATGCTCCATGTTATTGAAAAACAGCTCCCGATACGCCGCCATGCGCACCGGGGGAACATCCGTCGGCAGCGGACCGCCTTCCGGATCGCGAATATGCGTGGCAAAGGCGAGTTGCAGGCGCTGGAATTCGGGCAGGGGCTCACCCATAGCGGAGCGACAGCGGGGCATGTGCCAGTTGCAGGCGCCGGATCTCGTCTATTTCAACCAGCAACTCGCTGAGCGTGGGAAGATTGAAATCCCTTTCGAGGAGCGTGGGGATGACGCCAAACCGGGCGTAGACCCGATCCAGGAGACGCCAGACGGGATCCGCGATGGGTGCTCCATGCGTGTCGATCAAGAAATCCTCGGCCTCGACGTAATGTCCCGCGATATGCAGGCTGACGATCCGCTCGGGCGGCAGGGCATCGATGAAGTCTTCTGCCGCATAGCCATGGTTGACGCTGTTGACGTAGACGTTATTCACGTCCAGTAGCAGGTCGCAATCGGCTTCGTCCAGTACTGCCAGTAGGAATTCCAGCTCTTCCATGGCCTTGCCGGGGGCGGCGTAATAGGAAATGTTTTCGATGGCAATCCGTTGTTCGAGTAAATCCTGGGTCCGGCGAATGCGCTCGGCCACATAGGCAACCGCTTCCGCGGTGAAGGGGATGGGCATCAGATCGTAAAGGTGAGCGTCGTCCCCGCAATAACTCAAGTGCTCGCTATATGAGCTAATCCGATGGAGGGAAAGAAAGGATTTCAGCTCTCTAAGGAACGCCTCGTCCAAGGGGGCTGGGCCACCCAGAGAGAGACATAACCCGTGGCAGATGAACGGGCGGGATTCGGTCAATGCACGGAATTGCCTGCCCAGCTTGCCGCCGACCCGCATCCAGTTTTCCGGTGCGACTTCATAGAAACCTACTGTGGCGGGTGGGTGCTCGGAAAGCGGACCAATCAAGGCCCGCCGGAGTCCAAGTCCCGCTCCATGGATGGGAGACCCGCTCATCCCTGCCGGACCGGGCAAAATCCGCTGTTATTTTGCAGGGGCGGGTGTCGGGGAGGCGGGAGCAGAGGCAGGTGCATCCATTTTCATGCCAGCGCATTTGCCTTCCATCGCCTTCGTGTCCGGCTCAGGCGTCTTTTTCGCATTCTGCATCATGGCGCCGCAATTCATTTCAGGACTCTGCATTTTCTGACCACCGCATTTCCCTTCGCCGCAGACCATTTCCTTGGTGTCCTTACCGGCTTCGGCCACTTGTACAAAGCCGGACGCCAGATCTTTCATGGCAAACGGGTTTTCGCCCGCATTGGCGGCGCCCGCGAGTGAACCCGCCACGGCGGCGCCAAGGACGGTGGAAAGGGATTTTTTCGTCATCATCAAGTTATCCTCGATTGTTGGTGATTGGTGCGATCGGGGGAGGTGCCTGCCTGAATAAAGTGACCCGGCAGATTCAGGAGAATCGGTTCCCGGTTCAAACGGGTGGGTCAGTTACCTGATTTCCGGTAGCTCACACTCGCCTGGTGACTGGCTACGGAGGGCAGCTATTTTCACACACTACTCGGAGTTTGTGGACTGAGGATGCGGTTTCACGTTCGGTTCATCAGCACACATTCCGCTTCAGACCCGATCCATGCACATCCGTTCCTTAGCTCGGCGAAAGCTCTGATGGAAAGCGCCGGCGGCTTGGGCTATGCTCTTGCGCAGTCTGCTGGTGATGCTTTTCAGGGTTGCCGGGAGCGGGCATTCATCCATCAAGCACGAGGTTACCCCATGTTTTGCCGCCATTGCGGAAAAGAAGTGAAAGACAAGGCCGTGGTCTGTAGTGGCTGCGGTAACGCTATCGTGGAAGGCGGCGAGACGCTGGCC
>JAJRDJ010000202.1 GCA_028678445.1 Methylococcaceae bacterium | reverse complement strand
TGATCGGCACGTGAGATTTGGTGTTTCTCGGCAATATTTTCAGCGGTGGTCGCCATGTGACAGTCGTAAAACTTATCCCATAGCGCGTCATTAACCAGACTGTCGGTCACTTCGCCATTCCCCAGGCGCTGCCCCCATCGATGGGCTTTCAGTAGATAAGGCGCCCCGGTCATATGCTCCATTCCACCGGCAATCACTACCTGATTGTCACCCGCCGCAATGGATTGTCCGGCGAGGGCGACAGCCTTCAGCCCTGACCCACAGACTTTATTGACGGTGAAGGAAGGGATGGTTTCTGGCACCCCTCCCTTTATGGCCGCTTGCCGGGCCGGATTCTGGCCCAGCCCGGCCTGGATGACATTGCCCATGATGACTTCGTTTACCCGTTCAGCGGGTATGGAGGTTCTCGTGATAATTTCCTTTACCACGGCCGCGACAATATCGATTGCATTCAGCGGTGCCAGGGTGCCGTTGAATTTCCCGATCGCTGTTCTGCAAGCACCTACAATATACGCGTCCATTATATTCTCATGCCCCCGTCGACCTCGATGACCCGACCCGTGAAGAAATCATTCTCAATGATAAACCGGACGGTTTTCGATATTTCCTCCATTTCGCCCAATCTCCCGACAGGAATCTTCTCGATGATTTTATCGAGGACTTCCTGCCTGATTTTTGCGACCATTTCCGTATTGATATACCCCGGAGCAACGGCACCTACCCTGATGCCATAACGTGACAGTTCTTTACCCCAAGTAACCGTCATCGAGTCCACTGCGGACTTGGCGGCGGAGTAATTGGTCTGGCCCAGGTTACCGGAACGGCTAATCGAAGAGATATTGACGATGACGCCCTTGACCTTATTCTTCACCATATGGAAAGCGGCCTCGCGCGCACATAGAAACACGCCGGTCAGATTGATGTTAATGACCTTTTCCCAGTTCTCGAGGGGGAACTTGGTGATTTCGTCGCCCTTCTGTTTTATAAAAAGCGCGTCGGAGGTAATTCCGGCATTATTAATGAGGACGTCCACCGGGCCATTTGCGGCGGTGAATTTTTCAAAGAAGGCTTCGACCGCCGCCTCGCTGCTGACATCGACGATCTGTCCATCAATCCCAGTCTCCGTCTTCAGGACGTCAAGATTCTCCTGATTGACATCCAGAACGAAAGGCTTTGCCCCCCCTTGTTTCAGGTCTTCGGCAAACTTTCTACCCATCCCGCGCGCACCACCCGTGATGACAATATTCTTACCTACAATGTCCATCTCAACACCTTAAATTAAATGACAAAATCTATATTGTGGCTCTGTTCAAGCACTGGCACATAACGCAGTTGAATGTCCTCGTCCATTTACCAAATGGACCCTACCCTCCTGGTCCAAATAGCAGAATTTCTCATGACTCAAGCGTCAGCGAGTCCAGCGAATGTTGAGTGTAACGCAAGCGTCCTACCGTGCCCATACATCCTGCAGCCGCCGTCCAAAGGAACCCGGACGAAGCTTGATTCGGTTGACCTAACCAATCAACGACACAGACCCAGCTTGACAATCAAACGCTTGATTAACACAATATCATTCAAGCGTTTGATTTATTCCTTGCAACTTGGCTCCATGGACCACAACGAGGCTTCCCGGTGAAAGATAGCGAACCCCCTTTGGAAGGGCACGATGCGCGTAGCCGGCTGATTCTGTCGGCGCTGCATCTCTTCGCCGCAAAAGGCTACGAAGGAGCCACAACCCGCGAAATCTGCGAAGCGGCGGGGGCCAATATTTCCGCAATCCGCTATTACTTCGGCGACAAGGCGGGCCTTTACCGGGCCGCATTCACGGAACCCATGGGCGACATGCCCTGCGGCGCCAATCTCGGGGCCTATGCCGACCTGCCGATGCCCGAGGCGCTGAAACGGCTGTTCCTGGATTTCCTCGAACCGCTCAAGCGCGGGGAGGTATTCCAACTGGTCATGAAGCTGCACTTCCGGGAAATGATCGAACCCACCGGAGCCTGGAAGGAGGAAATCGACGCCGAGATCAAGCCCCACCACGAGGCCCTGGTTGCCATGCTCACTCGGCACCTGGGGCTGCCGGCTGTCGATGCAGACGTGCACCGTCTGGCTTTCGCCATCATCGGTATGGCGGTGCATTTCTATGTCGGACTCGAGGCCGTTTCCGCCATTGCGCCGGAGGTGCTCGGGTCCGCGCCGGCCATCGACGTGCTGGCGAAGCGCTTGGCGGGTTATGCATGGTCCATGGTGGAAGGCGAGTCACGGCGACTCGCCGGGCAGGGGGATCGTGGCGCCGACTGAAACCGGTCTCCGAATTCTCGCCGGGCTGTTGCCGCTGCTGACCGGGTGCAGCGGCGGTCTCATCGCGACGGTCGGCCCGGAATACCGGGCGCCGGACTCCCCGGCGGCCAAACGCTGGGAGGCCCCGCAGCCCGAGATCCTGATCGCCCACCGGGGCGACCCGGCTGAACTGAAGCGCTGGTGGGACCGCTTCGACGACCCCGAACTCAACCGCTTCCTGGTCGCCGCCCAGAGGGAGAGCGCCTCCGTGGCGGAGGCCCGCTCGCGTATCGAGCAGGCCCGCGCGGGCATGGTCGGTGCCATCGGAGCGGGGCTACCCACCCTCGATGGGACTATTGACGCCGACTGGGCGGAGAGCACCTTCGGCGGCCCGACATTCGACTGGACCCGCTACCAGTTCGGTCTGCAGTCCAACTGGGAACTGGACCTCTTCGGTGGCGTGGCCCGGCAGCGGGAAACGGCCCACAGGCAATTGGAGGGGCGCCACGCGGCCTGGCACGATGCCCGCGTGGCGGTAGCCGTGGAAGTTGCCAATGCCTATCTGAGCTACCGCCAGTGCGAAGTTCTGGTAAAGATCGCCGAGGCGGATGCCGCCTCGCGCAAGGAATCGGCCCGCCTGACGGACATCGCCGGCAAGGCCGGGTTGCGCGCGCCCGCGGACGTTGCCTTGGCCAATGCCAGCGCCGCCGATGGACAGGAAATTCTGCTGCGGCAAAAGGGCCAGTGCGAGCGCTCCATCAAGGGTTTGGTGGCGCTCACGGCGCTCAGCGAGGCGGAGGTCCGCCATCGCCTGACCGCGACGCCCGCACGCTGCGCGAAACTGCCGGAACCTCCGCCCTTCCGCCTCACGGGGCTGCCGGCTCAGGTACTGACGCAGCGGCCCGACGTGGCCGCGGCGGAACGGGACGTCGCCGAAGCGAGTGCCAACATCGGCGTGGAAGAAGCCAAGCGCTATCCGAAGCTGAGTCTCTCCGGGAACATCACGCCCCAGCTTCAGAGCGTGAGCGGCTCTGCGTTCTTTCTCGCGAATACCTGGTCCGTTGGCCCCACCATCAATCTGCCGATCTTCGATGCGGGCAAACGCGCCGCCGACGTGGAGGCCGCCCGCGCCCGCTATGAGGCGGCCGCCTCGAAGTTCAAAGCCACGGTGCGTACCGCGGCCAAGGAGGTCGAGGACGCCCTGGTGCGCATCGGCAACGCCGAGGAGCGCTTGCCGCAGGCGAGCGCCGCGGCCGACGGCTACCGGGCCAATTTCCGTGCCCAGGAACAGTTGTACCGGGCGGGCTTCGGCAGCCTGATCGACGCCGAAGCCTCGCGCCGCCAGTCCCTGTCGTCCGAGCGCGCGATGGCGGAACTGCGGCAGGAGCGCGCGGCGGCCTGGATCGCCCTGTACCGCGCGGCAGGCGGCAGTTGGGAGGAAGCCGGCGAAGCCGATCGTGTCGGGGATGCCGGCGCGGATTCGCCATCCGCCCCGGAAAACAGCAAATTAGCTGACCAAACATCATGAAAAGAGCGATGAGCTTCGCATGGCTCGCGGCCCTCTTTTTGGCCCTG
>JAJRDJ010000201.1 GCA_028678445.1 Methylococcaceae bacterium | reverse complement strand
CTTCAGCCCGATCCAGGCGTCCACCCGCGCCGGGTCAAAGCCGGCTTCGCAACGCTCGCCCACTTGCAGAAGCGGGCGGCGAATCAGTAAAGGGTCAGCCAGCATCTGCCGCAGCGCTTGTTCTTCGTTAAAGGTGTCAGGGACCACTCGACCTTGCTTGATCGTCGGGGCGCTGCCATTGAACCAGGCCACGACAGGCAGCGTGCCGAAGAAGCGCCGCAGCCGCTCGGCTTCCCACGGTTCGGTCAACAGATTGCGCGCGATGACCTCATGCCCGGCCTCGCACAGCAGGCGCTTCTGTCGCGTGTTGTTGACGCAGCCGGGTTTTTCCCAAAAGAGGACGGTGGCCATGATGTTAATGGGCCTGCAATTCGCTCATGGCCTGGGCCAGCCGTTCCGGGGGAATGCCGGTCAGCGAGCCGGGCGGGTTAATGGCGACGCCCTGGGCATCCAGGATGGCGCCCTCGATCGGGCAAATGGTGGCGCATTGCGGATCGGCAAAAGCGCCCTCGCACTCGGTGCATTTTTTGGGATCGATCAGGAAATGCGGCTTGGCCTCGTAGATGGCCTCGCTAGGACACAGCGGCAGGCAGGCCCAGCAGTTCACGCAGGTTTCGATGATTTTCAAAGCCATACACCAGGTATCCCGCTTTATCAGCCAAAAGGGTGGGTCGAGGGGCGAGTGCCACGATCGTCGAGGGCCGTCAGGGGCTGTCGGTTCAGCCCGTTTGTGATGGAGCTGGAATCCTCAACCTGACAGTGTTGTTGCTTGCACTCACCATGCCAGTTCTATGTATATGACTTTCAGTACGTTATCGAGGTCAGGCTGTAACAGGCCGGACAAAAGCCAGGCTTTGTCGGATAGCTGACAAAACCCGGCTTGCTGCCGCCAGGCATTGTGCTGTGGGCCCGGCGTCGTTCCGCGGGTGCCCATGGACGCGCGATCAGGCGCTGGCCCGGCTCAGCTCAGCCGGCCGTTCTGCCAGCTTGCCGGTCTGGTGCATCTCCAGATACACCGCCATCACGGCCTCTTCGATACGTTCCATGGCGTGTTCGCCGTTCGGGACGATGCCGGCCTCCTCCAGCATTTCCCATGGCTCGTAGCCGATCTTCGAGCACAGCACCGCTTCGCAGCCTTGCAGTGACCGGATGGTCATCGCCAGCGCGGTTTCGGCTTCACCGCAGGTGGAGTCTCCCGAGCAGTATTGGTCCGTCTTGCGATGGCTCATGAACTTCACGCCCTCGGGCGAGGCCTGGTAGATCTGAAACTCCTTGGCGTGGCCGAAATGCTGGTTGATGAGATTCTGTCCCGAAGTGGCGACGGCGATCAGCACGGGCCGGGTTCCCGCCGGAATTTTCGGCTTGGCCTTCTCGGCCTGGGCGGCGCGCTTTTCGTTCATGTCGGCGAGGATGCCTTCTTGAACTGTTTTGCGCATTTCCATGGCGGACTGGTAGTCGATCTCCATCGCGTCGATCTTGTCCAGCGTGAACTCGGAACCCCGGTCTTCACCCAATAGGCCCACGGCGTCGGCGCGGCATTGGCGGCAATGGCGCATCATGTTCATGTCGCCGGAGCAGGCTTCCTGCAGATCCATCAGTTCGTCCGGGGTCGGCCCGCGCTGGCCCATGACCCCGTAAAAAGTCCCATGCTCGGCTTCGGCAATCAGGGGCATGACGTTATGCAGGAACGCCCCTTTCGCTTTGACGATACGGCTGACCTCGGCCAGATGCTGATCATTGATGCCGGGGATCATCACCGAATTGACCTTGACCAGGATGCCGCGCTCGACCAGCATCTCCAGCCCCTTCTGCTGCTGATCGATGAGGATTTGCGCGCCTTTCCTGCCCTTGACGCGGCGGTTTTTCCAGAATATCCAGGGATAAATCTGCGCGCCGATCGCCGCGTCCACCGTATTGATGGTGATCGTGACATGATCGATGTTGTGCTTGGCCAGCTCGTCCACGGACTCGGGCAGGGCTAGCCCATTGGTGGAGACGCACAGCTTGATGTCGGGGGCATCCTTGCTGAGCTGGCGGAAGGTCTCGAAGGTGCGTTCCGGGTTGGCCAGCGGGTCGCCGGGACCGGCGATGCCCAGTACAGTCATTTGCGGAATCTTGGCGGCGACGGCCATGGTCTTCTTCACCGCCTGATCCGGCGTCAGCAACTCCGACACCACGCCGGGGCGGGACTCGTTGGCACAGTCGTATTTCCGGTTGCAGTAATGGCACTGGATATTGCAGGCCGGCGCCACCGCCACATGCATGCGGGCGAAGTAATGGTGGGCATCCTCGGAATAACAGGGGTGGTTCTGTATCTTCTCCCGGATGCTATCCGGTAATTGGTTAACCTGATCGTCGGTCGAGCCACAGGAGGAGGCGCTGCAGCCGCCTTTCGTCGCTGCGGGTGGGGGGTTGTTCAAAACGGGTAGGTCCATCGTCGGCTCCCTGTCGGAGGTTGAAGTCGCTTCAGACCTCTTTAAGCATCCCTTGTGCCACCGCTCTATATCATTGATTTATTGTTGTAATCTGTGGGTATTCTGTTATGTCCGCCACAGTAAGCCCGGCGGCATGTCGGCAAGACGACAAAACCTGGGCGAACGGATGCCGTGGTGGGTCTCCAGGAAAATCCGGAGGCGAAGCGAGTCGGGCTCAGTGCGGGTTGGGGAAATTTTTCTGGATTACGCGGCACGCAGGTCGGATGCAAGGGAGCGCATTCAGGCGGCGGCTGGCAATGATCGCCGGATGGCGTTGCACGGGTGCGGTACGATCAAGGTGAAATCAAACGTTGACCGAGGAAGACGCCAGTGGACGACGCCTTCCTCATTTGCCACAAACCACAAGTGGGTGATTACGATGCAACACCCAGAATGACCGAACCCGCCTTGAAGACGGCGGTGGCGTCCTTGCCGATCGCAAGCCCCAGCGACTCAACGCTTTCGTTGGTGATCGAGGCGGCGACGGTATCACCGCCTGGCAAACCGATGACCACTTCGGCATTCACCGCACCTTTTTGCAAATGGGTGATGGTGCCGGCGAGTTGATTCCGGGCCGAGAGACGATAGCCTTCCAGATCGGTCACGACCATGACCAGGGGCGCCTTGACCAGCGCCAGAACGGCCTTGCCCTTCGTCAGCCCCAGGGATTCCACGGATTCCTTGGTCACCGTCGCCACCAAGGCCGCGCCTCCCTTTAACTCGACCAGGACCTCGGCGTTTACGGCTCCCACCTGAAGCTCGGTGATACTGCCAAACCATTGATTACGCGCGCTTGCTTTCATGAATAATCTCCTTAACCAGAGTAACAATTCCGGGTCATCCGCCAGGTTTCGATTCAGACCTTCCAGGAACCGGCGGTGTTCTTCCTGAAGTTTGCCATACAGCGTCAGCAACTTCCGGCCCGTCCCGGTGAGCCGGGTGCCGCCGCCATCGCGGCCGCCCGTTGCGGTTTCGATCAGGAGCCGCGGCGACAGGCTCGTGGCCCGCTCCACCATCTCCCAGGCCCCTTTGTAACTGAGCCCGACCTCACGGGCGGCACGGTTGATCGATCCGCTGCGGTCAATCGCCGCGAGCAGTTCGAACAGACGGGCGTTGAGATAACCCCCGATGCGGAGTTCTCCATCGATCAGGCGCGCCGGGGCGGATTGTTTGGGTGGATTGCGCATCGTACTCTTCGGCCTTCATTTGCGGAACCTCAAGGATAGTCCTTTTCCGTTACGCGCGTTCAATGCTAATCCAATAACGCGACGGCCTTGATCTGGACCCAGACCGGCAGCCCCGGGCGGACGCCCAGTGTATGGCTCGAACGGCGGGTGATGCGCGCGAGGAGCGGAGTGCCCTGGGCTTCGAGCCGCACGAGCACATGAGCGGGGCTTTCAGTGGCGGCGATTCCGGTAATGGTGGCCGGGAGGATGTTCAGAATGCTGGTATGTTCAGCCCGTTCGAGAGTCAGGCTGACATCCCGGGCGTGGATGCGGCAGCGCAGGCGCCGGCCCAAGGGTTCCGGGCGCCGGCCGACGAAGAGGCTTCCCCCTTTGAAATCCAGGCGGGTCAGGCTATCGGTGTCTTCATGGGCGCCAATCACGGTATCCAGCACAACGCCGGCCGCATCAGCGAACGCGGCGGGTAGGTCGAGCCGGGCCAGGGTCTCCTGCAGGGGGCCCGCGGCGACGACAGACCCGTTGGTCATCAGCACCAGATAATCCGCGAGCCGGGCCACTTCGTCCGGCGCATGGCTCACATAGAGCACGGGGATGTCCAGTTCGTCGTGGAGCCGCTCCAGATAGGGCAGGATCTCTTGCTTGCGCGGCAAGTCCAGCGCCGCCAGGGGCTCATCCAATAGCAGTAGTTGCGGGCTGGTCAACAGGGCGCGGGCGATCGCCACCCGTTGCCGCTCGCCGCCGGAGAGACTGGCGGGGCGGCGCTCGAGCAGGTTCTCGATGCCCAGCAAGCCGAGCGCATGATCGAACGATACCTTGCGCCGCGCCGCTGGGACCCGCTTCCGGCCAAAGTCGAGATTCTGGCGCACGCTCAGATGCGGGAACAGGCTGGCTTCCTGAAACACATAGCCCAAAGGCCGCTGGTGGGTCGGCACGAAAATATCCTTCGCCGAGTCTTGCCAGACCCGTCCATTGATGGCCAGAAAGCCACCCGGAGCGCGTTCCAGCCCGGCAACACAGCGCAGCACCGTGGTCTTCCCGGAACCCGAGTGACCAAACAGGGCGGTGACTCCCCGGCCGGGCACCCCGAGCTGGACATCGAGGCTAAAGCCGGGCCAGGTCAGGTGGAAGCGTGCCTCGATGCGCTCGTCCATCCCGTTAAGCCTTTCTTACCCCGGGGCGCCAGGCATAGAGGGCCAGCAGCACCAGGAATGAGAAGATCAGCATCACCCCCGCCAGCCGGTGCGCGTCGGCATACTCCAGGGCTTCCACATGATCATAGACCTGCACCGAAGCCACGCGCGTGATCCCTGGCAGATTCCCGCCGATCATCAGGACCACGCCAAACTCTCCGACCGTGTGGGCAAAGGTGAGAATGCTGGCAGTCAAGTAGCCCGGCAGCGCGAGCGGCAGGGCGACGGAGAAGAAGGAATCCAGCGGCGTGGCACGCAGGGTGGCGGCCACTTCCAGCGGGCGCTCGCCGATGGCCTCGAAGGCGTTTTGCAGCGGCTGCACCATGAAAGGCAGGGAGTAACAGACCGAGGCGATCACCAGGCCCGCGAAGGTGAAGGGCAAGGGTCCTATGCCCAGCGATTGCGTGAGCTGACCTAGCGGCCCCCGCGGGCCCATCGCCAGCAGCAGATAAAAGCCCAGCACCGAAGGCGGCAGTACCAGTGGCAAGGCCACTACGGCGCCGATGGGCCCTTTCCAATGGGATCGGGTACGCGCCAGCCACCAGCCGAGCGGGGTCCCGACGATGAGCAGAATGAGGGTGACGAGGCTGGCTAGGCGGAGGGTCAGGAAAATCGCTTGAAGATCGCTATCCGGCAGGCTCATGCTGTACTCCCGTCCTGATGGGTGTGCTGGAAGGTTTTCAACGCGGAAAGCAAAAGAATCAGACCGAGCAGTGCCATGAGCCATCGGGACGGCACTTGGCCCAGCAACAGGCTGCCGAGTCCGGCACCCAGGACGGAACCCGCCAGCATCCAGTTAAACAGCGGGCGTTCATGACGCAGCACCGCGAAGGCAGCGGAGCGGCTGTAACGGGCAAAGCCTACGAGCATGGTGGGCAGGCTGACCACGAGGGACAGGCTCCCCGCCAGCTTGATGTCGAGGCCATAGAGCACCACGATGGTAGGTATCAACAATTCACCGCCTGCCACGCCCAGGAGCGCCGCTACCACGCCGATGCCGAATCCGGCGATAAGCCCGGCGCCGAGACGCGCCAGGCCAGCGGGTAAAAGCGGAGCGGCGGCATCATGCAACCCGAACCAGGACTCGGACAGCATGACGGCCGCCAAGCCCGTCAGCAGGATGAGGATGATCCGGTCCAGCCGCTGACGCGGCAGGGTCACCGCATGGCCCGCTGCCCACCAGGCGCCGGCGAGGCTGCCGGCCAGAAGATTCAAGGCGGCGTCCAGGTGCGGAGCCAATTGCTCGAGCGGGATCACTCCGGCCCGAAAGACCAAGGCGGCAGCGACAACGATCAGGCTCATGCCCTTGTTGAAGATGACCGCGTCCAGGGTCGGCAGCCGGAACATACCGACCAGCACGGGCAGCCGAAATTCCGCACCACCCAGGCCGATCAGTCCGCCCAAAAGGCCAATCAACGCACCGGCGGCAAAACCCTGGCCACCGCGGCTGGTGAAGCCGATGTTCATGTGAACGGTGTTGCGCCTACTTGCTGTCATCACCTACGCCCTCGCCCGGTAACACAAAGCCGTGGCGGGTCATGATGTCCCGAGCTGGTCTTGCGGCCATGAAGTCGGCGAAGCGCTGTGCCAGGGGGTTGTTGGCGCCCTGGCGGGTGATGATGAAACCTTGTTCCAGCGCTTCGTGCAGGGTATCCGGGATCAGCCAGTAACCGCCCTTTCTTGACAGCTCGGGATTCAGCGCCAGCGCCAGCGCGATGATGCCGACCTGGGCGCTGCCGCTTTGCACGAACTGCGCGGTTTGGGCGATGTTCTCGCCATACACGAGCTTCGCTTCAACTTTATCCCACACACCGGCCGCCCGCAGCGCCTCCTCGGCGCGCTTGCCGTAGGGGGCGTGTTTGGGGTTGGCGATTGCGATTCGAGTGATTTTCGGTTCGGCGAGACTCGCGAGGGTCATCCCGCTGGCATCCTGGGTCGTACTCCACAGGACGATGCGGCCGAAGGCGTAAGGTTTCACCGCCGAGGCCGCGAGGCCGTTCGCCGCCAGTTCACGGGGAAAGCCGATGTCGGCGGAGAAAAAGAGATCGTAAGGCGCTCCCTGCTGAATCTGCGTATGGAACTTGCCTGAAGAGCCATAGACGACATCCACCGTGTCGCCTTTACTGGATTTCTGGAATGCGGTGACGATCTCGTCCATGGCGAACTTGAGATCAGACGCCGCCGCGACGGTGATTTTCCCGGCGTGAACCGAACACGACAGTAACAGGGAGCCGGCGAACAGCAGGGATTTTATGCGCTTCATGGGGTTTACCTGGGTGGAATCGAAAGAATGATACTGACCTGACGTATTTCGCTGTAACTTTATGGTAACAACGAAATGACATGCAAGAATCTCCGAAATGGTCCCTTCAACGATGAGACACAGAGATTTCTCTTCTTCCTCCTCTGATCGGCGCCGAAAAAATGTGCGCTTAGCAAAACGGGCGTGGCGTTATATGATGTTCGCACATGATTTATGTTTATCGTCCCTCCGTATGACGCCGCGAACCGCCGAGATCGAACGTAATACCTCCGAGACCCAAATCCGCGTCCGGATCAATCTGGATGGCACGGGCCGGGCGGTTTTGGAGACCGGCGTGCCGTTTCTGGATCACATGCTCGATCAGATTGCCCGGCACGGGCTGATTGACCTCGACATCAAGGCCGAGGGCGACTTGCACATCGATGCGCACCATACGGTCGAGGATGTCGGCATCACGCTCGGCATGGCCTTCGACCGGGCCGTCGGCAACAAACAGGGCATACGCCGTTACGGGCACGCCTATGTGCCGCTGGACGAGGCGCTGTCGCGGGTCGTGGTGGATTTCTCCGGCCGTTCGGGACTCAGCTATGGGGTCGAATACCCGCGCGCCCGCATCGGTGATTTCGATGTCGATCTGTTCGGCGAGTTTTTCCGGGGTTTCGTCAATCACGCCAAAGTGACCCTGCACATCGACAATCTGAAGGGGCAGAACGCCCACCATGTCGCCGAGACCATTTTCAAGGCGTTCGGCCGGGCGCTCCGGATGGCCCTGGAGGTCGACGAGCGCCTGCAGGGTGCCATTCCTTCGACCAAGGGCTCACTTTAAAACTCGTCGATCCTTTTTCCCGCTGCCACTTATGTCTTCCGTTGCCATCATCGATTACGGCATGGGCAATCTACACTCCATTGCCAAGGCCGTGCAGCATGCCGATCCGACCGTTACCGTGACGGTGACGGACGAATCTGCGGTGATTCTCGGCG
>JAJRDJ010000003.1 GCA_028678445.1 Methylococcaceae bacterium | reverse complement strand
GGTCGCCTCGGACGGTATTCAGCGGTCTGGCAATACTGACCCCCAGAGCGCCGAAGGGCGAAAGCCAGCGGGCCAGGAGCCCCGGCGAATAACGGAGGAAATCCCCTTTTTCCTCGGCTGCGCACAAGGTCCCAGCCCCTTGCGTCACGATATTGTCGGGCGACGGCACCTGGAAAGCGTTGCAGTACACATTGCCGATGTCGATAAAGGCGCCGAGGCGCATGTTTTTGCTATCGGAAATGAACGGCACGGGGGTTAACAGCTCGAACGAACTGACCAGTTTGCTGGAACCGCCCAAGGATAGATTGCCACCCGCGCCAAGCGCGTTGGGAGTCGTGCGGGGACCCAGCGAACTGGGGAAGAAGCCGCGCATGACCTGGGGGCCACCGGCAAAATAGTTTTCCCAGAACGGCAGGCCCGGCGTGCCGCTGTAACCATCTCCGTAAGCCACTTCACCCACGATCATGAGGGTCAGGTCCTTGGCGAGCGGGAAAAAATACTGGCTGCGAATGCTGGCTTTGTAAAAATTGACGCTGCCGCTACCAAACACCGGCGGCGTGGCCAGAATTGACACCCGGCTAGCGCCCCCTTCGGTAGGGAACATCGCCCGATTTAGCGTATCGTGGACATAACCTACCGCGATAGGGAGGTAATTAAAGCCATAGTTAGCGTCGAGACAGGTATCCCGGGGTTTGCCATCGCAGGAGTAGTCCTGGATGAAGTCGAGGATTTCCCGGGAAGACTGAGTGCTGCCCCTGATGTAAGTGTAGTTGTAATCGAGATTGAAGCGGATACTGTCGAACTCCGCAAGAGGAATACCGAGATTGCCCCCCACCTGGCCCGTATCGCTCGCGTAGTTGGCCAGATTGATCACATAGGCATCGGTTTTCCGGTAGGTCAGGTCGATACCTCCGCTCACCCCGTCCAGCGTCAGATAGGGATTGAACAGGCTGGCTTGGTAAATGGTGTTGATCTGGCTGTTATTGAAGTTGAAAGCCAACCGTTTGCCGGTGCCAAAGACATTGTCCTGTGTCACGTTGGCATTGAAGATAATGCCCTGTAACTGGGAATACCCGACACCCGCCATGATGTTGCCGGAGGACTTTTCCACCACGTTGTAACTGACATCGATCTCGTCCGAGGTACCCGGCACGGCGGGCGTCTCCACATTGACTTCCTGGAAATAGCCCAGCCGCTCCAGGCGGGTTTTGGAGCGTTCGATCTTGGTGCTGGACGCCCAGGCCGCTTCCATCTGCCGCATCTCGCGTCTGAGAACTTCGTCACGGGTCTTGGTGTTGCCCCGGAAGTTGACCCTTCGCACATACACCTGTTTGCCCGGATCCACAAAAAACGTCATATCAACGGTTTTACTGGCCTCTTTTATCTCGGGCACCATGTTGACATTGGCGAAGATATAACCCTCGTCTCCCAGGCGGTCGGAGATAGCCTTCTGGGTTTCGGTCGCGAGCTTGCGCGAGAAGATATCGCCGGGACCAATTTGCACCAGCGGGGTAATTTCCTCGGGCCGGATAATCAGTTTACCGGTTACCTTGACTTCCCCAACCTTGTAAACATCGCCTTCCTTGAGATTGACGGTCAGGTAAATTTCCTTTTTATCCGGGGTAATAGCAACCTGGGTTGATTCTATCTGGGAGTTGATATACCCGTGGTCCAGGTAATGGGAGCGCAGCCGTTCGAGATCCGCCGAGAGCTTCTGCTTGGAATAGTGGTCATCCTTGGTATAAAAGGAGAGCAGATTGCCGGTGCTCAGCTCGAAATGTTTAAGTAGTTCATCGTCCGTATAGTTATTGTTGCCGACGATGTTGATTTGCTCGATCGTGGCAACCTTGCCCTCGGAGATGGTGATGTTGACCGCGACCCGGTTACGCGGCTGTTCCGTGACGTTCGATTCCACCTTCACACCGTACTTGCCACGGCTGTAATACTGCCGACGCAGTTCCTGTTCCACCTTGTCCAGGATGGCCCGGTCAAACACCTTGCCCTCGGTCATGCCAATGCCCTTCAACGCCTTTTTGAGATCATCCGAGCTGATATCCTTATTCCCCTCGATCTGAACGCTGGCGATGGACGGGCGCTCCTCGACGATCACCACCAGGGTATCCCCATCCTGCTCCAGTCTCACGTCCTTGAAAAAACCCGTCTTGAATAGCGCCTTGATACTCTCCGAGGACAGCCGCTGATCAAATTCGTCACCGACCTTGACCGGCAGATAATTGAACACCGTACCCGGGGAAACCCGCTGCAGCCCCTCGATACGAATATCCTCGATCGTGAAGGAGCCCGCCGACTGGACCGTCATTGTCCAGAACATGAGCAGGGGGAAAAGCGCGGCACGCAATAGACGGTACATAATCAGACGATCTCGATACGCCTCTGGAGGCGTCAATGCTGATAGGTTAAGCCGTTCGTGGCGAGCTTGTCGAATCATGAACGGCTTAACTTTCAGGCGGTTGGGAGGTTCCGTTCCCCCTTCGACTGGCTCAGGGAGAACGGAAAATACTTAACTAGCGGCATTGCCGCAGGCGTGAGTGAGTCATATCTCAAAAACCGATTCCAGACAGTGTCCGCACCCGATCAGATTCCCGCGCGCAAATCCCGCTCAACCTGCTCGATGCTGATGTGGCGAATATTCTTGCCCATGGCATAATAGATAACGTATTCACAGATATTGCAGGCCCGGTCGCCGACCCGCTCCAGGGAACGCGCCGCCCACATGATGTTGAGTGATACCGGAATCGATCGAGCATCCTCCATCATGTAGGTAATCTGTTGGCGCATGATGCTTTCGTACTTCCGGTCGACCAGCAAGTCATCCTGTACCACCCGCAGCGACTCTTGCACATCGATACGCGCGAAGGCATCCAGCGACTCGCGCAACATGGCTCGGGCGTGGACGGCCAGTTGCTGCAAGTCGGTGAGCTGATTTTTCTTGGGGTAGTGTTCGACCAGTTCCAGGGCAATACGGGCGATGCGCTTGGCCTCGTCGCCGATCCGCTCGAGATCGGTAATGGTCTTGATGACCGCCACGACCAACCGCAGGTCACGTGCGGCGGGTTGCCGCAGGGCAAGAATCTGGGTGCATTCCTCGTCGATAGCCACTTCCATGGAATTGACCTTGTAGTCATCCCTGATGACATTCTCGGCCAGATCGGGATCGCCCTCCACAAGCGCGTTCACCGCCGATTCAATCTGCGCCTCGACCAGCCCCCCCAGCGTCAGAACCCGATTGCGGATGGCCAGCAACTCATGATCGTACTGCTTGGAAATATGATGATGGCTGAGATCGCTCTCGGATACAGTCGTCATGGTGAAAGCTCGCGGAAAAAAAGAGAGTTTAGAAACCATAAGGTACCCAATTATAGTTCAAGCGCAAGAAAATTCCGTGAAAATTGGCTTTCCATAACTGTGTATGGCTACTCCATTACGTATCCAGACGCACGATGTATCCCGTTATTTCGGCCCGGTCGTGATAGAGCTGCCTGAATTCAAGCCGGTAGTGGAACTCACACCGCGCCAGCCTTGCCTCCATCAGTGCGCGGCATTCGAGGACACTCTCGTAGCGTTTTTTCATGGGTAGCTTGAGATTGAAGATGGCTTGCCGGCACCATCCGTGCCCCAGCCATTCCGCCACCAGCGCCGCGATACGGGCGGGCTGTTCCACCATATCGCAGACCAGCCAGTCGACCGGCTTGGCCGGGCGATAACGAAAACCATCCACGCGCAGATGTTCGACGATGCCCGACTCCAGCAGGGCAGGGTCCAGCGGGCCATTGTCGACCGCGATGGTTCGAATATGCCGCTTGACCAGCTGAAAGGTCCAGCCGCCGGGCGCGGCACCGAGATCCACGGCGGTCATCGCGGGACGCAAGGCAAAGTCGGGCTGGTGCACAAAGACCTGAAACGCCTCGTCCAGCTTGAGCGTCGACCGGCTGGGCGCGCCCCGTGGCAGCTTGAGTCGCGGGATCCCCATCAGCCAGGGCGAGGCATTGTTCGGGTCGGTATAGCCGACGCAGACCGAGGTGGCACTCAGGAAAAACACATGCAGCCGGGGCTGATACCCATAGCCCAGCAACTGCTCCCGCTCCAGGGCCAGGCGGAGCGGCACGGCAAACTTGCGCAGGAAGACCGATAGGGCCTTGGCGTCGTTGGTATCCGCCGTCTCGAGGAGCAGCTCGGAAAAGCGCGACTGACACCCCTGAATGAGCGCCATGAGCGGCGTCAAGCGGTCCTCCGCCGGGAGGTTCTCGAGCCACCCCAGGATAAAGACCCACTGCCGTGCAAAGATCAGGTCGCTGAACCTCAGATTCCGCTGGAGCTCCTTCAAGCCTCCGCCTTTCTGGGGGAAAAACCGCACGAAGCCGCTGTTCTCCGCCGCGCTGACATAGCCATGTACACCCCCAAGGCCGGCCTGATGAATGATTTCCGCCGAACATTCCTTCTCAAACCCGGGCCGGCAGTAGAGGAGGAGGCCGAGGGGATTCAGTTCGGGGGTCGCTGTCATGAGTCATCGGGGCCCAAGACCGGCGTTGCCGCCAGCGGAACATGGCCGCATCCGTCAAAAGGCTCGACCTCGACCATCTCGCCCGCCTCCACCCCCGCGCACGCGGACGGCAGCACGATGAAACAGTTGGCCCGGCTCATGGACGTCAGCCGGTGACCGCCCTGCTCGCGCAGCGCCGTGACGCCGGGGACGCCTTCCCGCCAGTCCAGCACGCCCCGCTGAAACTCCATTCGTCCCGGCGGCTTGCGCAGCCGGGTGCGGCACACCACCCACCAGCGGGCCGGCCGGCTGGGGGCCATGCCCGCCCGGCGCAGCAAGGCGGGGCGGGCCAGTTGCAGGAAGGTGACCATCATGGAGACGGGATTGCCCGGCAGCCCAAAAACCGGTGTCTCCCCGAGGCGGCCAAACACGAACGGTTTACCCGGCTTGATGGCCACCCTCCAGAACTCGACCTGCCCGGTCTCACGCAACAGGTCAACGATGTAATCCGCCTCGCCTACGGAGGCCCCGCCCGTGGTGATGAGGACATCCGCGCGCTGCGCGCCTTCCAGCAACGCCTTACGCAAGACATCGCGATCATCGCGCACCACGCCCAGGTCAAGCGGGTCCATCCCCAGCTCCGCCAGCAGAGCGCGCAATACCGGGCGGTTGCTTTCATGGATACAACCGGGTTGCAGCGGCTGTCCGGGCTCGGCCAGTTCATCCCCGGTCGCGATCAACGCCACTCTGAGGCGTTTCAGGACGGCAACATCCCGGCATCCCGCCACGGCCAGCAAGCCGATGGCGGCGGGCCGGAAGACGGTGCCTGTGGGCAACAGGGGTTCACCGGCCTGCAATTCCTCGCCTCGATAGCGGACATTGGCACCGGGTTTGATCGCGGTGTCGATGGTGAGCAGGACTGCATCGTCCTGCCGCAGGGTGTCTTCCTGAACGACCACCGCATCGGCGTCCCCGGGTAGGCAGGCGCCAGTGAAAATCCGGACGCATTCGCTCGCACCCATCGAACCGGTGAAGGGCCGTCCCGCCAGTGAGGTGCCCGCCACGCGGAGCCGGGCGCCCGGGCGGGCTTCCCCGGCGCGAACGGCATACCCGTCCATGGCAGAGTTGGTGAAGGGGGGCAGATCCAGGGGCGAAAGCACGTCCGCCGCCAGTACCCGGCCTGGTGCCTGATCGAGGGGCAGCCGCTCAACTTGGGTGACGGGCTCGATGCCGGCCAGCAGCCGCTCCAGCGCCTGATCGAGGCTGAGCGCCCCGGGCTGGCTATCGCAGACCGAGGGCACTTCTGGCCTGTGGCAGGAAGCGGGTCATGATGAAATGAGCTATCTCCGCCGGATTATTGATATCCAGGCAGGGAAGCGGGCACGGCGTTGCCAGGACCGCATCGGTGGCGATGGCAATGATGTTGTCATCGGCGGGGAAGAGCAGCGGATGGCCCAGCGCGGGACGGTGCAATTCGATCTTGGGCAGTGCTTCCCGCTTGAAGCCTTCGACCAGCACCAGATCGACGGCGCTCTGATCCAGGAACCGCAGTTCCTGGATCAGCGCAGGGTCGGCGGGCTCCGGATGCTCGGTGATGATGGCGCGCCGGTGGGACGAGCTTAGCATCACGGGACTCGCCCCGGCCTGGCGCAGCTCGAAACTGTCCTTGCCCGGCTTGTCGACCTCGAAGGCATGATGGGCATGCTTGATGAGCCCGACCCGCAACCCCTCGGCTTTCAGTAGTGGAATCACGGCTTTCAACAGCGTCGTCTTCCCCGTGCCGCTGGCCGCCGCGAAGCCGAGCAAGGGAACCCGGGCATTCGGAGGAAACCGCAGGGGGATGGTCCTTTCGGTGCTCGGCATCAGGCGTGACCGTAGTATTCCTTGTACCACTCGACGAACCGGGCAATGCCCGTCTCGATGGACGTCTTGGGCGCATAGCCCACATCCCGCGCCAGATCATCGACATCGGCGAAGGTGGCCGGGACATCGCCGTCCTGCATGGGCAGGAAATGCTTCTCCGCCGGCTTGCCCAGGCAGTCCTCCAGTATCTCGATGAAACGCATCAGTTCCACGGGCTCATTGTTGCCGATGTTGTAGAGCCGGTAAGGCGCCTGGCTGGTGCCCGGGTCGGGATGATCGCCATTCCAGTCCGGGTTGGGCATGGCGAGCT